>CALBVI010000030.1 GCA_937969395.1 uncultured Spongiibacteraceae bacterium
CCTCAAGGTGGTATTAATCAAGACGAAAGCCCTGAACAAGCTTTGTTTAGAGAGTTGCAAGAAGAGGTTGGTCTAACGGAAAAAGATGTCGAAGTGTTGGCTTGTACTCGGGGCTGGTTACGATATCGGCTGCCGCAGCGTCTGTTGCGGCGTGACAGTAAACCTTTGTGTATTGGGCAAAAGCAAAAATGGTTTTTGTTAAGAATGCTGTCTGATGATGCTCAAGTATCTTTTGATAGTGATCAAAAGCCGGAGTTTGATCAGTGGCGCTGGGTAAGTTATTGGTATCCCTTAGATCAAGTAGTACCCTTTAAGAAAGAAGTGTATCGCCGTGCGTTGAAAGAATTGGCACCCAAGCATAGCCGCTTGGTGGCTGATGAATTAATGCGTACAGGGTAAAATCGCAGGTAGCGAATCTTTTCAACGGAAGTTAAAATTTTATGCAAAAAAGCATGCTTAAATCTTTACGCAGCATAGTACATGAAGTTAATGCTGTGGATGACTTGCAGTCAGTGCTGGATATTACGGTATCCCAGGTTCTGTCAGCTATTGGCACTGAGGTCTGCTCTATTTATTTACGTGAGCCCTCTTTGAATCGTCTCGTGTTTATGGCGACTGAAGGGCTCAATAAAGACTTTGTTGGCAAGGTGTCAATGGCTTGTGACGAAGGTCTTGTAGGTCAGGTTGCTATGAGAGAGGAGCCGATCAATTTAGATGATGCGGTATCTCACCCTCACTTCTTTCATATGCCGGGTATTGGCGAAGAGTCTTTTTCTGCGTTCTTAGGTGTTCCGATTATTCATCAGCGTGAAATGCTGGGTGTGTTGATTATTCAGCAGGCTGAGCGACGTCGCTTCGATGAGAATGATGAGGCTTTTCTAATTACCGTTTCAGCCCAGTTGGCTGGCATTATTGCCCACGCGCAGGCGACGGGATCAATTGTCTCTATTGATCCTAATGATGATGCTCGTCGCAGCGCTAAGTTCCGCGGTGTGCCGGGAGCCCCTGGCGTATCTATTGGTCATGCCGTGGTGGTTTCGCCGCTAGCTGATTTGTATTCAGTACCTTCAAGGCGCTGTAAAAACTCAGTAGAAGAGCTGGAGTTTTTTCATGAGTGCCTGGAGGCGGTGCGAGAAGATATAAGAGCTTTAGATCGCAATTTATCGAGCCGGTTGGCACCGGAAGAGCGTGCATTATTTGATGTTTACCTTGGTATGTTGGATGACAATGCGCTGGCTGCGGAAGTTGATCAACTCATCAATGATGGTGAGTGGGCGCAGGGTGCGCTGAGTGTTGTTATGCGCAAGCATATTCGTACATTTGAGTCGATGGAGGATGCTTATTTACAAGAGCGTTCAACTGATGTGAAAGATCTAGGGCGGCGAGTACTGTCCTATCTACAGTCGGCAAATACTGCGCCGATTGAGTATCCTGAGCGCACCATTTTAATCGGCGAAGAATTAACGGCGTCGATGTTAGGGGAAGTGCCCCCGGGTAAATTAGTCGGTTTGGTGTCGGTTCGTGGTTCAGGTAATTCACACGTCGCTATTTTGGCTCGATCAATGGGGATCTCCACCGTAATGGGGGCGTTAGATTTACCTTTTACGCAGTTAGAAGGCGATCAGATTATTGTTGATGGCTATAACGGCCATGTTTACATTAATCCCTCAGATGAACATTACGATCATTTTCAGGCTATTTATGAAGATGAATTGCAGGTTAATAAAAACCTTGAAGCATTAAAAGAGTTGCCCTGTGTTACTACCGACGGTCACCAGCTGTCAGTTTTTGTTAATACTGGTCTGCAGGCCGATATTGTTAGATCGTTAAATTTGGGTGCTGAAGGCGTTGGTCTTTATCGTACCGAGGTTCCTTTTTTGTTGCGTGAGCGATTCCCGAGTGAGGAGGAGCAGCGACAGATATACCGTGAGCAGCTTGAGGCTTTCGCGCCTATGCCTGTCACCATGAGAACATTGGATGTGGGTGGTGACAAAGCCCTGCCTTACTTTCCAATTGAAGAAGATAATCCTTTTCTTGGTTGGCGCGGCATACGAGTTACGTTGGATCACCCTGAAATATTTTTAGTGCAAGTTAGGGCGATGATGAAGGCCAATGCCGGATTGAATAATTTACGTATTTTATTGCCGATGATTAGTGGTATTCCTGAATTGGAAGAAGCGCTAGAGTTAATTTATCGGGCACATGATGAGTTGGTAGAAGAATTGGGTTTTGATTTGGTTCTACCTAAAATAGGTGTGATGATTGAGGTGCCATCGGCAGTTTATCAAGCTAAGGAGCTGGCGAGACGTGTAGAATTTTTATCCGTGGGTTCAAATGATTTGACGCAATATTTGTTAGCGGTTGATCGTAACAATCCACGTGTTGCGGACTTGTTTCAATCGCTTCACCCTTCGGTATTACAGGCGCTTAAGAGCATTGCTGATGATGCCAAGTTAGAGGGTCGTGATGTAAGTATTTGTGGTGAGTTAGCCGGTGAGCCGGGAGGAGCCATTTTACTTATGGCTATGGGTTACGACGTACTATCAATGAATGCGACCATTTTGCCAAAAATAAAATCAGTTATACGAAGTATTAGCATGGAGCACGCTAAAGACTTGCTGGAGCAGGTAATGCAGATGGAGCGTGCTGAACATATTAATGAGTTTATGGTGCATGCTTTAAAAGGCTTAGACAATAAACATATTGTACCTGTTGAGATGGCATAGTTTTCTTTGTAACTCTTTAATAAAAAATGAATCTCATTTTTTATTAAAGAGTATTCTCCTCACAGTTAATTCCTTTTCTATTTAAATAACAATGCGGCGTGAGTCGCTGTGATAGCTTTTGGCCGGTAGGGTCTAGAGTTTTCTCTTTCGTTGCTTGTCATTAATTTTTTTGTTGGGTGCTCTGCAGTTTGAGTTGAGCATTTTTGCTTCGAATTGTTAGGTTTCTATCTGGTCAGTCTGGATAGTAAAGATATTCGGGTGGTCAGGTGAGGAAAAGGCTCTGGTGTCGACAGTAATAATTAAATTGAGCACATAATGCTGGTTATCGCTTTATAACAGTGGTGGTAGCTCTGTTACCTAAAAGTAGCTTGCGGCATAATGTACCGCTTATTGATAATAAACTATCTGGTAATTTTCGATGTTAGTTCACCCAAATTTTGATCCGGTGATTGTAGCCGTAGGCCCAGTATCTGTGCATTGGTATGGGTTTATGTACTTGCTGGCTTTTTGTTCAGCGTGGTGGCTTGCGGTACGTCGTGCTAGCGTGCCATCTTCACCGATTAAGCGTGATCAAGTGGATGATTTGATTTTTTATGGCGCACTTGGTGTCGTGCTCGGTGGCCGTTGTGGTTATGTACTGCTTTATAATTTTGATAAATTTATTGCCGACCCTTTGTGGTTGTTTAAGGTTTGGGAGGGTGGCATGGCATTCCATGGTGGTCTACTGGGCGTGTTATTGGCTATGACGCTATATGCTAGGCATCTAAAGATTAGTGCAGGTGCCCTGTGGGATTTTGTCGCACCGATTGTGCCGCTGGGTTTGGGCTTTGGGCGCATGGGTAACTTTATTGGTCAGGAGCTGTGGGGGCGAGTTGCTGACCCTGCGGTGGTGCCTTGGGCGATGCTCTTCCCCAAGGATCCTTCAGCGTTACCTAGGCATCCTTCGCAGCTCTACCAGGTCGGTTTTGAAGGTATTCTATTATTTGCGATTGTTTATATTTTCTCCGCGAGACCAAGGCCTACGTGGTCTGTGAGTGGCTTGTTTTTAGTTTGTTATGGTTGTTTTCGACTTGTGGCTGAGTTTTTCAGAGAGCCGGATGAGCATATTGGCTTTGATGTTTTTGGCTGGATAACACGGGGCCAATTGCTGTCGGCTCCAATGATTATCGTTGGTCTGTTTTTGATGATTTATGCGTACCGTCAGGTGCGAGTTGCTAAATAGCTGAGTTAGAGCAGTCATTAGGCTTTTTTAAGTGAGGATTAGGATAGGTTATGAAGCAATATCTCGATTTGATGCAAGACGTTGTTGATAGTGGTACTGATAAAAGTGATCGAACCGGAGTGGGTACGCGCTCGGTTTTTGGCCGCCAGATACGCTTTGATTTAAGTGCGGGTTTTCCGCTGGTGACCACTAAAAAAATCCACTTAAAAAGCATTATCTATGAGCTGATTTGGTTTCTTAATGGCAGCACAGATAATAATTGGCTGAAGGATCGTGGTGTCTCTATCTGGAATGGCTGGGCCTTGCCTAATGGTGATCTGGGGCCTATCTACGGTAAACAGTGGCGTAGCTGGGCTTGCCCTGATGGCAGCACCATTGATCAAATAGAAGAGCTAATACGGATGATTAAGGCTAAGCCTGATTCGAGGCGCTTGATTGTCAGTGGCTGGAATCCCGCTGATTTGCCGGATGAGTCGGTTGGGCCGCAACAAAATGTTGAGCAGGGGCGAGCAGCGTTGCCGCCCTGCCATACGCTGTTTCAGTTTTATGTCACTAACGGCAAGCTGTCATGTCAGCTTTATCAGCGCAGTGCGGACTTATTTTTAGGGGTGCCCTTTAATATTGCGAGTTATTCGTTACTGACGCATATGGTGGCTCAGCAGTGCGATTTAGAGGTCGGGGAGTTTGTCCATACCTTTGGTGATTGTCATTTGTACAGTAATCATTTGACTGATTCTATTGTTTTTGAGCAGTTGGGCCGTGAGCCACGGTCCTTGCCGAGGCTTGTTATTAAACGTAAGCCGGAAAGTATTTTTGACTACGAATTTGAAGATTTTGAATTCGAGGGTTACGAGCCTCATGGCATTATTAAGGCGCCTATTGCCATATAGCATAGTGGAAACTAATTGAATGAATAAAAAACGGCATATTGATATTGCAATGATTGTTGCGATGGCTGAAAACCAAGTGATAGGGCGAAATAATCAATTGCCTTGGCATTTGCCCAATGATCTTAAGTATTTTAAGGCGACGACTCTAGGTAAGCCTGTTGTTATGGGGCGTAAAACATTTGAGTCAATAGGGCGGCCGCTACCGGGGCGTACCAATATCGTAGTGACGACCAATAAGGCGTATTCCGCTGCTGGTATTGAGGTGGTACATGGTGTTGATCATGCGATAGAACGGGCTAAAGAGATTGCGCTGAATGATGGTATTAATGAAATAATGGTGATCGGGGGTGCACAATTATATGCTGATGTGCTGCCAAGAGCGGATCGACTTTATCTGACCTTGGTGCATGCCCAGGTGGAAGGAGATGCAT
>CALBVI010000031.1 GCA_937969395.1 uncultured Spongiibacteraceae bacterium
TTATGCTCAGTTATAATTGATAGGGAAAAGGCGGCAGTAATGGCATTCGAAAAGCTTATTTTTCTACAGTCTCGTTATGTTTCAGGAGAATCGAAGTGAAGTGTTATAACCACCAAGAAACGGATGCAATAGGCCAATGTAAGCATTGCTATAAAGGCCTATGTACTGATTGCTTAGCAGACTTGGGAAGCGGTCTTGCATGTAAGGATGCACACGAAGAAGAAGTTGAGCTATTGAACTCGCTCATTGAAAATAATAAAAAGGCTTATTCTCAAACGACAAAATCAATATTTATGAGTAACTTTTATTTGTTTTTAATGGGTGTTCTATTCGTCGGATTTGGTTATGAAAGGTCCAAGTTCTTGATGTACTTTGGAATTTTATGTATAGGTTACTGGGTTGTATTGGCAGTTTACAACTTCATTAATCTCAAGAAGTTCAAAACAGACTATGAAACATAACATAACATAACATAACAAAGCACGCAGAAGTCAAAATCTTCGCTCCTGCGTCGCTACGATTTTGCCTCTGGTATTTGCAGCGTTATGTGTACTTACTAGTATGAGTTTTTTAGAAATATACGTTTCAGCCCGAATAAAATACGACTCCATGACGGGTCGACTGTCCCATTATTTATGGGGTAGAGAATTTTCTGCCTATAGATTGACGATACATCTTGTCCTTATAGTGGTCGGAGTTGGAGCGCTGGGTTACGATGCGGCATCGAGTGGAAATTATCAAAACTTCTATGTATTTTCTATGCTCGGAATATTCGACATTTTGGGGATGTACTGGAAATGGCGCAAAATTCAAAACACATAACAAGGCGTGGCAGTCGCGACTGGCATACCGCCAGCCGCTGCACTAGGCGTTATACGTAATTAACATGAAAATTATTTTGACTATTGTAGGCCTTATTCTTAGCGTTTCTGTTCACGCGAAGTGTAAGGATTACCCTGAAAGTATTGAAGCGTTCTATCAAGGCGCGGAAACGGTGATTTTTGCTGAAATACTATCCGCTGAGATAAATGAATCTACTGAGCACTCTTATCGAACTAACTTCAAAATATTGGAAAGCTATAAAGGGAAACTTCGTGAAACTGGAGTAGCAGAATATTCAGATGAAGTGCATAGTATTCTCGTAACTCCGGGATTAAAGTACATACTTTTCTTTAATGAAGGTAGTAATTACATCAGTATTTGTAGCGGCTCACACCAATTCGACGGTAGTATGAAATCCATTCGAAAGCTGAGAGATCTGAGTGGCAAAGGCGTATAACAAAAGTGTCAATGCGACTCCAAAAACCTGCGGTTTTTTCCGCACATTACACTGGCGTTAAATGGCAAATATAAATAAGCTATGGAAATGAAGTTTCAACTGGGAGCTCGAGTTAAACATTGTGATACCGGCGAGTGTGGGATTGTTGTATCCTCGTGGCATGACGAACAGCTAGACATAGAAGATTATTACGTTGCATTTTTTGGTGAGTCATTTCCCATTGGGAAGCCAGAAGTAATACCGTATGTTTTACGCTATTCACAAATTTCACTTGAGGCTGTTTCATAATATGTTTTCTCGCATGCTGCAAATACCGTCATTTAACAAGTGTGTTAACCGGATTCGGCACTGCGTGCCTCTCCAGTTACACAGGCGTTATGCAAATAATCTTAAGGAAGTATAGTGAGAAAATTATTAATTAGTTTTTTATTTTTATCATGCTTGCAGGGTTGTACAACTCCTATAGAGGTTATAGAAGATAGATTTCAAGCTGGGAGACACGAAGGGTTAGCTGAAGAAGCACGTAGAAACGGTGATGAGGCATTGGCGCGTATTCACGAAGATATTGTGAAACAGAAAAAATAATAGCTTTTCATTATTAAGCTTTATCCTTGATAAAATATTAGAGTAGAGAAATCGTACGCATAACAAATTAATCAAAGTTCGCCTTCGGCTGGACAGCCAAACCTTCGGTTTGTCTGCCCTTTATTAAGGCGTTATGCATCCTAAAATGAAAATCATCTTCTTATTTATTTTTAGCTTTTCACTTCTCTCTTGCTCAGACAAGAGTATGTCTGTAGTTGAATCATTAAAACAAACTTGTCTATTTGAAGGTGAAAATGTACTTGATATTATTAAAAGAAAAAAAGAAGCTCCATTAGCCATTCAAGGAATGGGATATTGGGAACAAAGTAAGGTAAGGTTAAAGTTGGACGATTTTTTAAAAGTCCAAGAGAAACTTAACAACAACCCTTTATACAAAATAACAATTGATAAATCAGGCTTTTCTACATATGTTTACAATAATAATGATTTCAATAAATCTTGCTCATTATTAAAAGATAATACTATTGAATATAATCTTACATATAAATAGAGCATAACAAGTTGCTACATCGGAAAAACTACTCGCTCACGCTCGCAGTTTTCCGCTGAGCAAGGCGTTATGGCAACAAAACGAACAACAAAATCGAATTGAGATTTGAGTGTAATAATTAAGCGTTGTTGTTTGTGATGTTCGGCTTTCTTTGTTGGTGCTGGAGATTGAAGGAAAAAAGATTGATTAAAAGCATCGGAAAAAGCATGATTGAAAACACGAAACAAAGAAAATAAACGGTCAAAAAACAATAGCAGGGAGGTTTATCATCAATATTAAATTCACTAATACCTTCCAAAAAAAGGCCATAACAAG
>CALBVI010000032.1 GCA_937969395.1 uncultured Spongiibacteraceae bacterium
GCATAAATGACATTGGCGATATTATTACTCGCCGCAGAGCCACCAACCGCAGCTGTACCACTACCACCACCAGCAACTGCCAAAGTGCGAATATCAGCAGTAGAGCCGGCATCAACTGCCATTGAATTACTGACATTAATAGTGGAGCTAGCAACTTCGGCGGTCACATCATTACTGATATCATTAACGGTCACTGCCGCGCCAACGGCTGTAGTTCCTGCCGCACTAACACTGCCACCAAGAGAATCAATATCCGAGTCATCTTCGGCACTAACACTTAAAGTAAGCCCCTGCTCAAGATATTCAAGTCCATCAATTAATGATTCAGTTGTGTTACTAATAAAATTGACCGCAACCGAACCATTTACTGCATAAGTACCTGCACCAGAACCCGCTACCGCCATCGACTCAATACTGGCTGTGGTATTGGCGTGACTTACAATAGAGGCAGCACGCAATTGTGAAACCGCAATTTCAGCACTAACAGTATTGGCAAGGTCGTTAACCGCGACAGCCGCGCCAACTGCGCCGGTACCCGCACCACCGACGGCACCAGCAAGCGATTGAATACTAGAATCATCACTGGCATTAACATTAATCGCTGATGTTTGGGTGATTGAAACGACATCGGTAACTCTAGCTTCCGTGGTATTAGCCATCACGTTAACTGAAGCAGAACCATTAAAAGCGTTGGTCCCTGCACCGCCACCAGCAACAGCAATAGTCTCTATGTCGCTGTCATTATTAGCATCAACATTGACAGTATCGAGTACATCTAAGTTGGTCATGCTATCTAGCCAAGCGCTCACTAGATTTTCCATAAGATTAATAGAAACAGCTGCACCGGCAGCATTTTGACCAGCACCGTTGATCGTACCAGCCAGTGATCCAATGCTAGCGTTTTCAGCAGCAGTTACATTCAAATTACTAGCTGTCTGAATAAAGTTCGTACCTGACACTGTCGCCAAGGTTCCGTTATCAATCTCATTGACCGTAACTGAAACACCAATCGCCACTTCGCCACCGGCACCACCGGCAGCTGCAATGGTTTGAATACTAGCATCTGAAGAGGCGCTAACGGTGACATCACCACCCGTATCAACACTGCCATCTTGTAAGGTTGCGCTGGTAATATTATCAATTTCACTGACCGAGACAGCCGCACCCAAAGCATTTTTAGCAGAGGCAGAAATATTGCCCGCTAAACTTCCAATAGCCGAATTATCAGTTGCATTAATATTTATTCCGTCAGCATTTAATTGGCTATTATTACTCGTTGCGGTGGTTTCATTACCAATCGCACTTAAGGCCACCGAACCATTGGCTGCAAGACTGCCAGTACCACCACCGACACCAATCGCTACACCCGTTATCGCCGCTTTGGCTTGGGCATCAGCATCAATCGTAGCTGCAGTAATTGTTGAACCGTCGATCGTTGTAGTCACTGCATTTGTGATATCACTTTTAACTAACGACACACCGACATTATTTTTTCCGACTTGAATCAAACCGGCTACAGCAACAATACTATTTCCGCCCACATCTTCAGCATCAGCTTCGCTGCCACTGTAGTCATATTCACTGCTAGTAGCAGGGTCCAACAATAAATCCAACAACGCATCGCCACTGCTATCGGAAGCTAACAGCTCAACTATGCCGCCAACGGAAATAACTGAACCACCTGAAATAGTGGCTGAAGTTGAATTATCAATTTCAGCAAAAACGAAACTTCCGGCTAAGCTATTAGTGCCACTACCACCGCCAGCCATTGCTGCACCGCTAGCAATTTTTGCAGCATTTAAACTACGCTGTACCAAGCTATCAAATTGGCTAATGGTTGAATTATCAATTTTGCTACTAACGCTATTACTGATTTCACTTAAACTTACCGCAGCACCAAAACCATTTTTGCCGCCATAGAACAATGAGCCACCGCCTACACCCAAATTGGTTTTGTCATAGGCAACAACATCAACAATAGAGTCGGCCGAATCATCACCGGTAATCGTACTGTCTTCGATTAAAGCCTCAGTGATATTGTTGCTATTGCTTAAAGAAACTGAACCCGCAATGCTGGCTGACTTACCGCTATTATTCGACGTATTGACAGCCATACCAATACCGACAGAGAGCTGCTCACCCGCAGACAATGCTTGCACAGATACACTCTTGGCATCACTTACATTAGCACTGGCGATCTTAGCGGTAGTGCTGTTATCTATGTCGTTAAAAGCAAAGGCACCGGCAAAGGCGGCACTATTTTTTACGCTAGATGCTTTTGCTTTAGTGAAAGAAGCCGATCCACTACCTGCATCAACATCTACTTCATTAATGGCTCTTACTACTAACTCTTCAGTAACAACCCGCGCCTGCTGTAATTTTGCATCCGTAATAAAAGCCACTTCATTAACCGAGGCCGCTCCAGAAATGCCAACACCAAAACTAGGCTTCGCCGTTGACGTATCAGCTGCACCGGTTGCTGTACCAGAAGCGCCGCCGGAACTCGCGGTAGCACCATCAGCGGCACTACCTGAAGAGGCACTCGATGCACTGCCGCGCTGTGCATTAACCGTTGCTGTAGCCTGATCTAATAAGCTACCGGCTTTATCTTTAGCCGCTTTAATTTTAGCGAAAACACCGTCATCGCTTTCATCCGAACTAGAAACCAAGGCACCGGCAACAGAAATCGCATCCATAACACCGTCAGCGTGAGCATTAACCGAAACCGTATCAGCAGTCACTGTCGCTGCAGTCGGCACTGCATTGGCTAGATCATCATTTTCACCAATGTAAGCTCGAGTAGTTACATCGACATCATTAAACGCAAACGATAAACCAACACCTACAGCTTCAGATTTAGCAAATCCACCAGCAATATTCCACAACGCGACATCGGTATCGGCATCAACTGCAACGCTGTCAGCGGTAACACTGGCATCAGATTCAATGTAGGCCGAAGTATTTTGATCAACGATCAAATAAGCGACAGCACCATCGATCGCGACGCGCTCGCCAGTGCCCCCCGACTCAGCAATATTAATGGTATTGATAATAGCTTCAGCATCGACATTTAAACTAGCTGCAGTAGAAGCAACATCCCTATTGACGACAGCATTGTCAGCAACATAAGCAAGAGTTTCACCGCCAACAGTGATCACATTCACTGAGCCGCCAATGGCGCCTGAGGATTCTGCTGCGCTACGAGGATCCTTGCCTGAAACCGTCACCAAATTGGTATCGGTCAGTGCCTTAATGTTCACAGCACCACTACCACCTTCATTAATGATTACGGTGGCACCGTCGTCAATATAAGCCTTGGCGTTGGCGTCGTAGGTGATAGTGTTCACTGAAGCCGATGCGCCAGCACCTTTAGATTTCATTTTGTTAACCGCCGAGCCGGTAAACAACAAATCCGTTAAGCCACCAGACAATTTGTCATACAGCTCACCAAGGTCGGTGTAATCAAAGTCCCATGGATAGGCCAGACTAGTGCTAGCATCCACGTCGACATCTTCAGCGTTTAAAATCGCACCTGCAGCAAGATGGGCGTCAGCGGCATTATTGTAATCGCCAATCGTCAGGGCGCCACCAGCGGTTAGGCCTCCTTTTTCTCCTGTTTCAGCAGCAACACTAGCACCAATGCTGATGTCATCTTCAATGCTGGCTTTAATGGTAGCAGTGCCATTAATAGTAGCATCGGCAGTGCTTGCCAACATGGCTGTTGCTTGATTATCAGTCTCGGCAATAGCTACAGCACCCGCTATATTCCAAGCTCCCTTTTTCATTTGTGGGAAAAAAGCATCCGCCGCACCATCACTTACCGGTGTTAGGCTCGTCAATAATAAGGCCTGAGTAGCATTCACTAAATTATTGTATTTATCACCAAGACCTGGCTTGCTATCACTGCCAGCCGCCGCATTGGTGGTATTACCTTCTGATTCAACTTCAGCCAAAACATCAAGGCTATCGGCAACGATAGTGCCATCGGCAATCGCTGTCGCCACAGATGTAACATCACTAATAGCAACAGCGGCAACGATTGCCGATCCAGTTGCGCTTGTTGCGGTGGATGTCGTTTCAACTTCGGTCGTAGAATTAGCTTTAAGCTCAAGAGTGCCAGCCTCTAATTGCGTAGTTGCGTCAGTACTAACAATGGCGAGCGCATTAACTTTATTCAAAGAAACAGCGGCAGCGGCAGGAATCACCAGTTTCTCAGCATTGGCATCAGCAGTGGTTGAGGTCTCAGCCTTCGCGGTAAGATTTAAGATCGCAGCATCTAAGCTGACTTGATCTTTTATCTCAACGCTGGCATTCGTATTAGCTTCAATAATTTCTAAGCCGACAATTTTTCCGGTTGAGAATGGATTAGCTTTATTAATAGCTTTTGCCGCAATATCAAGCTGATCTTGGGCGACAATAGTGGTTAGAGCACCACCAATAGTAGTAGCTGCACTAGCAGTCGTATTGACATAAAAAGCCGAATCAGGAAGACCCAGCGTATCCATATAGTTATCCACCAAATCGTTCGGGTCTAACGAAAAGGGGCCAAGATCAGTTGTGTTATCAAACAGCTCCGGAAATAAACCTGTATCGGCTTCCGCCAAAATAGAAATATTAGTGGCCTGGATATCGGTATTAAAAATATTGACCGCAGCCGTTGCATTTTTTTCAAAACCAAAACGATCAGAGGCATAGGCAAGCACTTCAACATTATCGCCGCGTATAATTGTTTGCACGCCACCATCAACACCAACATTGATACTGACATCACTGTCGAGATTCAATAATCTAGACACATCTTTTTCATCGAGACCTAACGAATCGATTAAGCCTTGCAAATCATTACCATCACCCAAAATATCGGATAGACTAAAACCACCTATTTCAAACAATGTGGGATCAACAGAGTCGACATCGATAGGACGTAAATTGGTAATCAATACATCGCCAGCCTGCCAATCATCACCAATCGCGTGAGCTAAGATTTGTACGTCTTCGCCAATCTTAATCTCCGGAGCCCAAATAGTAATATCACCGGAATCACCAATAGAGGCATCGCCTAAGTGCGCCGCCTCGTTACTTTCATCCAGTATTCTACGAGAAGAAACGATCGCCCCATCCAATACAGTCACGGTATCGTCAGCTTCAATTAATAAGTTTGTTTCACCATCGAGTAAATTAAGGCCGGCAATGTCAATGGTTGGTGGATCGATATACACCAAGCCTGCATCACCATTAACTGCACCGGCATTGAACAATCCACCTTGCAAACTAACATGCTCTACCGCACTGAATTCGATAAAACCGCCATCACCGGAGCTGCCGGCAGCGGCATTCATTTGCACGCCAGTCGCTAATACGCCGGTGTCTTGAGCCATTGAAATTATTGTGCCGCCACTGGAGTTTGAACCTTTGCCCTGCGCACTAACAACAGCACCGGCATTAAGATTTATATCACCATCAGAGTCTAAATATATTTCACCAGCATCAACACCACTACCACCGTCTGCGTGTAGCTCGCCATCAACAGTCAACTGCTGACTAGCAAAAATTTCAATGACACCATTATTGATGGCCATCTCACCGGCGGACTCAACACCATTCACGTTAACCAAATCACTAAAATCAATCGCAGAACTTTGGAAATTAGCACCGGTAACAGCAACACCGCTGTGCTCAACATTGGCAGCCTTTAAATCAATATCATTGATCGCATTAATTTTACCTTTAATAGAAATTAGACCGCTGTCTGACAAAGGAATATCACCAGCCATTAACTGACCTACCGCCGTAGGTGCAAGCTCACCACGATCATCGAAAATAGACTGCATAAATGAATGACTGGGTGCGGATAATGATAAAGAACCGGTATTAATCGAACCCTCTTTACCAACAATTAAACCGTAAGGATTAGCAAAGAAAAGATTACCACCAACAGCACCATCCTTAATGCTATTAACAACACCGTTAATATCACTGCGCTTGTCATAAACCAGATTAATCAGATTACGCGTTTCCCCAGGTAGATAAAGATTAACGGTCTCAGCCTGGTCCACATCAAATTGACTAAAGGCATTGAAGCCACTATTACCGCTAATCGTGGAGGTAGTAACTGAGGTGAGACTGCCCTGAGTAGTAACAACCGTTTTGGTTTTGCCGTTAGCCACAACACTGCCTGCGGCAACAACTAACGGATTAAAGGCAATGAGAAAGGCTAAAAAGCCAGAAAGAGTTCGAGTGAGTTTATTATGCTTAGTTGAAATCATTTCATAACGAGTCATATTATTATACCCACGACCTTCTATGGTCTGTCATTAGTTTTTATGCAGCTGAGCATGATACTACCTACACACATCTAGCAGCTAGCTATCATATAAAAATTTTAATCAACACCCTTTATTAAATTAACACCTGATCATAACTGATCACGCTTACGCCCTCAGAAAGCTCAGCATCAAAACGATCAAAAAAACACCCTACATAAATACACTGTTTTAATAAAATATATTAAGGGGCAATACTGAGAAGACTTACAGCATTAGAAAGGCGTATAACTAATACGCCTTTTAAAGCATATTAAAAAATGGATAAACGAATAATAAAAAAGATAAGATAAAAAAACTAGCTTAAATAACAGACATAAAAAAACCACCTAGTGAGGTGGTTTAATTATTGAGGCACTTTAAAGGTCTATTTAAAGTGGCGGACCGGACGAGACTCGAACTCGCGACCTCCGGCGTGACAGGCCGGCATTCTAACCAACTGAACTACCGGTCCGCTGAACCGGCATACTACAAACTGCGTCACTACATTTGAAAGTGGTGGGTGATGACGGGATCGAACCGCCGACCCTCGCCTTGTAAGGGCGATGCTCTCCCAGCTGAGCTAATCACCCTCTCTCAAACGTGGGCGCATTCTACATGATTAAAGGGCCTTGTCAAAGCTCTAAAACAAAAAAATACTTTTTTTTATAAAAAGCCACTAATCGATTGTTTTACATACAAAAAAGTAGTTTTTGCGGCTATTTTTCATACTTTAAAAGCAACATTCTTAAGACCTAGCTAGAGACAAAAAATAGTAGAGATATTTCAAACACCACCAACTATTACAACTGTACACAGTTGATCTAGATGATTATTATAGCCCGCGCTTAACTTACCCATGATTTGTTATATCTGATAGTTAAAGCCCTTGCCAAACACTCAACCCAATGATTTATCAAGGCACCCTAAAATGACAATGGAAATCTATAAAGAATTCACGTTTGAAGCGGCACATCAGCTACCTAACGTCCCAGAAGGGCATAAATGCGCCAGACTACACGGCCATTCTTTTTATGTTCGCATTTATGTTTCTGGCACTGTCGACTCTAACACTGGCTGGGTAATGGACTTCGGTGAACTAAAACA
>CALBVI010000033.1 GCA_937969395.1 uncultured Spongiibacteraceae bacterium
GCTCAACAAAGAAAAAATGATGCCAGTAACCTTATCGGGAGGTGAGCAGCAACGTGTTGGTATCGCTCGTGCAGTGGTCAATAAGCCAGCCATTTTATTGGCCGATGAACCTACTGGTAACCTAGACCCTGAATTGTCCGCGGAGATTATGCATCTCTTTGAGCAGTTTAATCAGGTCGGCGTGACCGTGTTGATTGCCAGCCACGATTTAAGTCTGATTGCTCGATTACCTTATCGAATGATGACGCTACGCGAAGGGGCCATTGTGACTCGCCCCGGAGAGTTATTATGAGCTTAGAGCCGCGTAGCAAAGCTAAAAATACTGCCAGAAATACTAAGGCGAGTTCAAAAGGCGCGAGTCAAAGCCGCACCAGTGTTGGCGATATCATGAATAGCTACTTTGCTAATCACCGCTTGGTGGCGCAGGAGAGCTTAGAGCGATTGCTGCGAAATTTTGTTGCCAGTGCCATGACTTGGCTGGTTATTGGTATTGCACTGGCATTACCGACGGGCTTGTTTGTTGCTTTGAGCAATTTGGAGAGCGTTAGTAGCGATTGGGATGGTGCCGCGCAGATGTCACTGTTTATTCACAAAGTGGTGTCGGAGCAAGATGGGCGCAAATTGGCGAGCGAATTGCGATTACGCGATGATATTGAAAGTGTTGAATATATTTCGCGGACACAGGCGCTGGAAGAGTTTCAATCGTTATCAGGTTATGGCGAAGTGTTGGATGGATTAGAAAATAATCCGCTACCTTCGGTCATTGTGGTTAAGCCGAAGGAAGAAAATGGCGCTGCTGTCGCTACTGAGCGTTTATTCGAAGAGTTAAGTGAGTTACCGCAGGTTGATCAGGCGGTACTGGATTTAGAGTGGGTACAGAGGCTGTATAGCATGATGTCTTTAGGGCGCAGGTTAACGCTGGCGTTAGCGGCCTTGCTGTCCCTGGGCGTGCTTTTAGTCATCGGTAATACTATTCGCTTGGCGATAGAAGGTCGCCGCGACGAGATAGTTATCGTTAAATTAGTTGGCGCCACCAATAGCTTTGTTCGCCGCCCCTTTCTTTATACGGGGCTGTGGTACGGTTTTGGCGGTGGTTTAATGGCCTGGTTTATCATTACTGTTAGTTTAAGTTGGTTGAGTGCCCCAGTAGCGGAGTTGGCTGGTCTCTATCAGAGTGAGTTTAGCTTGCGAGGGTTGGGGGTAGGATCAACGCTGTTATTATGGATATCAAGCGGCTTGTTAGGGTTGATTGGTGCTTGGTTGGCGGTAAGCCGTCATTTGGGTGCGATTGAGCCACGTTGACCTAGAGATGGCCTAGACTGTTCGGTGAAGAGTGCTTATCGGACTTGAAATTGATCCAAGTCATCCCCAGAGTATAGAACTACAGCAATAATTAAAGGGTAAGTAGCGAACTTATTAGTTATTAGCGATCTAATAAAATGAGTGCTAGAATCCAAACCCGATAATTACGGAGAACATTATGAGTACCGCCTTACAGACTGTTAATTTAGTACCTGGGAGCAATCTCAATGCGTACATGCAGACTGTCAATAATTTCCATATCTTGTCTGCTGAGCGCGAAAAAGAGCTAGCAGAAGAGCTTTATTACAATGAAAACGTTGAGTCTGCTCGTCAGCTAGTTATGGCTCACCTGCGTTTTGTCGTTTATATCGCCAAGTCCTATCAGGGTTATGGGCTGCCTTTAGCAGACCTGATTCAGGAAGGTAATGTTGGCTTGATGAAAGCAGTAAAGCGTTTTAATCCTGAAAAAGGCGTGCGTTTGGTGTCATTCGCCGTACATTGGGTTAAAGCCGAGATGCACGAATACATTCTTCGTAATTGGCGTATTGTTAAAGTGGCTACGACTAAGGCCCAGCGTAAATTGTTTTTTAATCTACGTGGCTCAAAGAAACGTCTAGCGTGGTTTACTAATGATGAAGCGCATGCGGTAGCTAATGATCTCGGTGTTGATGTCGCTGAAGTGCGTCGTATGGAAGGTCGTTTGACCTCTACCGATTTAGGATTTGATGCTGGTGCCGATGATGATGAAGATGGTGTTGTAGCGCCGGCTCATTATCTTGAGGATAAGTCAGCAGACCCTGCCGAATTAATGGAAAATTCTGACTGGGAGCAAAACAGTAACGATCATTTGCGTTTGGCGTTAGGGCAGTTAGACGAACGTAGCCGCGATATTATTCAAGCGCGTTGGCTAAATGATGACAATAAAGCAACATTGCATCAATTAGCCGATAAGTATGGCGTTTCTGCTGAGCGTATTCGTCAGCTAGAAAAAAATGCGATGAAAAAAGTACGAGCAACCATGGAGGCGTAACACGCATTCAGGGTTAATAAAAAAACCGCCTGTAGGCGGTTTTTTTATGGATTCAATTTTTATCTCGAAAGCAGAAAAAGAGACAGGGTAATGGGGAAAACATTTTTATTGTTAGCAGCAATTAGTGGCCTGTTAGCAGTTGCCATTGGCGCCTTTGGTGCTCATGGTTTAAAGCACCGATTAGCTGAAGATTTAATGGCGGTTTTTCAAACGGGGGTGCAGTATCATTTTTATCACACCTTAGCGCTATTAGTTGTTGGTTTATTATTGCTGCAGTATCCACAGGCGTCACTATTTAACTATAGCGGTTGGTTAATGGTAGCGGGTTTGCTGTTGTTCCCTGTCAGCTTATATCTGTTGGCTTTAACGGGTATCAAATGGTTTGGTCCGATAACGCCGATTGGTGGCTTGGCTTTTATTGGTGGCTGGCTGACGTTAGCGATGGGTATAGTTAAATATATTAAATAGCTATTTAACGGGTAAGTTAATAAGTTAAGTAGTTAAACGATTAATGAAAAAAGTAGAACAGAAATAATGAGTGAACAGAGCGGCATCGAGCAACAAATTGAGCAGCAGTCCGAAGATCAACAGCTTGAAGAACAACAAGTAGATGAGAGCGGTATTCCTGCAAAGCATCATCGCGCTATTCGTAGCTTTGTAAAAAGATCGGGTCGAATGACTCCCGGGCAACAAGCGGCTTATGATAAATATTGGTCTGTAAAAGGATTAATGTTAGCTGATGGATTAATAAACTACTCAGATGTCTTTGGGCGTAATGCTGAAACCGTATTGGAAATTGGTTTTGGTATGGGTGTATCGCTAGTGCAAATGGCAAAAGAAGCGCCAGAAAAAGATTTTATTGGTATTGAAGTGCATGAGCCGGGTGTGGGTAAATTACTGCACGGCATGGAAGAGCATGACGTTGAAAATATTCGTGTGTATTGTGATGACGCTGTTGAAGTGTTACGCGAATGTATACCTGATAACAGCTTAGATCGTGTGCAAATTTATTTTCCTGACCCTTGGCATAAAAAGAAACACAATAAACGACGTTTAATACAGCCTGATTTTATTGAAAACTTATATCCTAAATTAAAAACCGGTGGCGTTATCCATCTTGCTACTGATTGGGAGCATTACGCCGAGCAAATGATGGAAGTGATGACTGCTGCACCGGGCTTTGATAATCAAGCGGATGACTATTGTTTTTCTGATCGACCAGCTTACCGCCCAATCACTAAGTTTGAAAAGCGTGGCGAACGCTTAGGTCATGGTGTTTGGGATTTATTATTTGAAAAGCAATAATTAAAACAAGGTATAAATAAACGGCGCAAGTGCAGAACCTTCCGCAAAAACAACCACGAAGCCTAATAAGGCTAGCATCAGAATAATAGGTGCTAGCCAGTAGTTTTTTCGTTCCCGCATAAATTGCCAAAGATCGGCGAGAAATTCCAGCATGGTAAGAGCCTTATTTTTTATAGCGGGTTAATCGGTAATTAAATTTAAAAAGGTTTTTCAAAGCTTTTCTTTTCTATCGTGCTTGTCGGTGATCGATAAGATTCTATATTTTTATCAAATCTTTTCTGTAATACGTTAGCGCCGACTATACGCATGATAAACCCTATCGGAATAATCATAAAGACATAGCATATTGTTAATATAATAGGCGTTGTTATTCGATTGAGTAATTGGGCTAGCTGCATCCATTTGTTATAAAAAAATTGTAGTGTGCTGGGCGCAATAGCCGACCATAAAGCAAATACGCCTGCGACATACCAAACGGCAACGGGCGCTTTTTTAGTGAGTAACCAAGGTAATAGCAGGCCGAAAATAATAACTACTAGGGCTGCAAAGCTAAAACCGAATTTTCGCAATTCTGCAACAGAAAGTCTTTTCACATTGTTATCGCGCATACGTTCATTGCTCATAATTAATCCAGGGTGAACGTTTTTTGCCAGCTTTCGTCTTCACGCCAAAGAGGTTGGTTTTTTTTATGAAGGACGTAGTTTTCTAACACTAACGTATCCATATTTGTTCGCATGAAACAGCGATAAGCATCTTCGGGCGTACAAACAATAGGTTCGCCTCTAACATTAAATGATGTGTTTATTAAAACGCCACAATCCGTTAATCGTTCAAATTGCTTTAATAACTGATAATAACGGGGATTAGTATCGTTATGAACCGTCTGTACTCGTGCGGAGTAATCAACATGAGTAATAGCGGGTAATGTGGTTCGTTGTAGTTTTATTTTATCTAGGCCATACATTGCAGGACCATCATAATTGCTAGCGATGTGATGCTGTTTATTTAGCTCTGCAACTAATAGCATATAAGGGCTGGAGGTTTCTATATCAAAATAATCGGATACTTTTTCAGCAAGCACTGATGGCGCAAAAGGCCTGAATGATTCGCGAAATTTAATTTTTGCATTCATTGTTTCTTGCATTGTTGTTGAGCGCGGATCACCAATAATCGATCTAGCGCCAAGTGCCCTGGGGCCAAATTCCATACGGCCTTGAAACCACCCAACAACATCTTGTTCGGCAATGCTAAGTGCTACCGCAGAGAACAGTGTGCTATCAGGATAATAATGAAAAATAGCTCCTAGCCTTTTCAATGATTGTTCGATGCTCTCATTGCTGAATGCTGGGCCAAGATAGCTGCCTGACATGAGGTCGATAGGTGTGGCTTTAGATTTACCCGTTTTTTGATAATGCGTTATCTTAGGTTTGTCTAAGTATTGATGCCAAGTTGCAAGAGCCGCACCCAGTGCGCCACCTGCATCGCCTGCGGCGGGCTGTATCCAGATATTTTCACAAATATTTGAGCGTAATAGTTTGCCATTGGCTACACAGTTCAATGCGACACCGCCAGCTAGGCATAAATTTTTTGCACCTGTCTCAGCGATTAATTGCTGGCAAAGTTTAAGTACCAACTCTTCTGTTACTTGCTGTATTGATGCAGCAATGTCCATATCCCGTTGAGTAATAGCTGATTCAGGGTTGCGAGCAGGGCCGCCAAATAAAGTCTCGAATTTTTTGTTAGTCATGGTTAGACCTGTGCAGTAATCAAAAAACCGCATGTCTAATCGAAAGCTGCCATCAGCTTTTACATCAATAAGGTGGTCATAAATAAGTTGGCTATATTTAGGCTTTCCATAAGGTGCTAAGCCCATTAATTTGTATTCGCCAGAATTGACTTTGAAGCCGCAGTAGTAAGTGAATGCGGAATATAAAAGGCCAATAGAGTGTGGAAAATTAATTTGCCAGAGTGGCTTTAATTGATTGCCTGAGCCTAGCCAAGCAGAGGTTGTTGCCCATTCCCCAGCCCCATCTAAGCATAATACGGCGCTTTCTTGAAAAGGACTGGCATAATAGGCAGATGCTGCGTGAGATTGGTGATGTTCAGTAAACAGCAGTGGCGGTAAAAACTTAATCGGGCAATCGGCCAGTTTTGAAAGTTGCTTTTTCAGTTCGGCTTTAAGCAGTAGTTTTTGCTTTAGCCAGATGGGCATTGATCGAATAAAAGAACCTAAACCCCTAGGCGCAAAATCAAGATAGCTTTGCAGTAGTCGTTCAAATTTAAGCATGGGCTTGTCATAAAAAACAATGTAGTCAATTTCGACTAAGGGGATATTAGCTTCACTTAAGCAGTAGTTGATCGCTTGTATAG
>CALBVI010000034.1 GCA_937969395.1 uncultured Spongiibacteraceae bacterium
ATGGCGATAGCGCTCAACTACTTGATGCAGCTATTGCGGTAGCTGTGCACCGCGTTATCGTTAAGCGTCCAAAGAAAGCAGCCTTTTTAGCGGATAGAAAACCTAACTTCTCAGTCGATGGTAAAGCGATCCGTTTTGATATTTATACGATAAAAGCATTTGCTAAAGCCTAATATCGATAACAGTGAAAGGTGGCTTTAGTATTGTGTTTTTGAATGCTAGCCTATATGGTCAACAAATGTTCGTCATCTTGATTAAAAGCCTAGGTGGTTGGCTTAGTCATTAAAATAATAATTTTGTAGGGTTTCTGTGCTGTTTACACTCATTAATACTTACAATGTTAGTTTTTGGCTAAGCAGTCTATGAAAGACTATTAAAAAAACAGCGATTATCATTATTTATTGTATTGAAGGGGAATAATATGAATGAAGAAAAAAGTAGAGACCTAGGTTTACTCGTTTTGCGTGTGTCGCTTGGTATTGTTTTTCTTGCGCATGGCTATTTAAAGGTCTTTAAGTTTGGATTGACGCGAGCAATGGAAGTGTTTGAAGCACATACTGTTATGCATGTTAATTTAGTGCCTGGATGGACGGCACCACCAGCGGCTGTTATTGAGTGGGTCGGTGGTATTCTATTGATTCTTGGTATTAAAATGCGATTAGTTACGCCGTTTTTGGCTGCGGTAGCTTTTGGCGCCGGAGCGGTACACTTTGAAAATGGCTGGAACTACACTAGCAAGCCTGATGGCGGTTGGGAGTACGGTATCTTCTTGTGTGCTTGTAGTATTGTTTGTTATTTAGTGGGTCCTGGTAAATATACACTCAATTATTGGTTAGGTGATAAGAAATAACTTTCACTTAAAAATAGCGTGTTAGATTAAGCCAACTCGGTTAGTGAGTTGGCTTTTTTATGTGTGCTTAGAAATTTAATGCAGATGTGTATGTTTTCTTAAGTAATTTTATTCATTCTTAGATTAATGATCCTCTTTGAATTGGCTATGCTGTAAATAGGTTTTGAGAAAACGATGAATGATAAGTCAGTTCAGGTCGCAAGGTATCTGTTAGGTTTCAGTTGGATATATCACGGGCTGTTTCCAAAGTTACTGACAGTTGCACCGATAGAGCAACGCTTAACAGCTGCGTTAGGTTTTGCGGATGAAGTTTCGTATGTGGTCACTAAATCGGCAGGTGTTGCAGAAGTTTTATTGGGTCTAGCTATTTTAGTGCTCTATAAAAATAAGCCATTAATAATCGCTAATATAATCGCACTTATTGCGTTGTTGATCTTTGTAATAATACAAATGCCAGTATTGTTGATTGAAGCATTTAATCCAGTGACGACTAACCTAAGTTTAATTGGCTTGAGTTATTTTTTATTGCAAGCTGGAAAAAATGATTCACTACAATAATTGTTGTTCGATAAGTGGCTCACTGTAGCGATAGTGACTTTCTTGTTGTTCACTATCCCAGGGAAAGTGGAGCCAGCAGTCCTGTGGAAACTCTTGAATACATCGGTCGGTAAACGGTTTGCCCGCTGGTTTGGCATAGAGCGTAGCGAAGTGTGCATTTGGGAATAGTTTGCGCGCGACTTTCGCTGTTGCACCGGTGTCTACTAAGTCGTCGATAATAACAAAACCTTCGCCGCCGTTTTTAATACCCTCAATATTTTTAATGATATTAGCTTCACCTTGCTGGTCGTGGTCATAGCTGGCGATGCAAAGACTATCTAAGAGTCGAACGTTTAGTTCTCTGGCGATAATAGTCGCGGGGATCATGCCTCCGCGAGCAATACCGATAATTCCCTGCCAAGGTGTCAGCATAAGTTCGGCGGCAAGTTGACGGCTATCCTGATGAAATTGTTGCCAGCTGATAAAGTGGTCTTTATTGTTATTCATTGATTTCCTAGTAAAAGATTCGCCAAACATGGATAAATTGTGCAATATAACGGGCTTGATAGCTAGAGCTGATGATTCGTTACTCTTTATTTTGGGCTGAGTTGCTTTTAAAGGAAGGGAGATTCAAGGGAGGGACAGCAGTAGGTTTTAGCAAGTAGTAATATTTTATATAGGCGGTATGGCATTATGTTAGACAGTAGACCTTTACTTTTAGATAGCGACTTTCCTGTTATCTATCGTGATCAGCTTGAAATTTTGCAGGTGAATTTAGGTTATTTATGTAACCTAAGCTGCGTTCACTGTCATGTTAATGCTGGGCCTACCCGTACTGAGTTAATGGACAAAGAGACCGTTGATCTCATTTTAGCTTATGCGAAGCGTAACGAGATTAAAATGTTAGATTTAACTGGCGGCGCACCAGAGATGAACCCTCACTTTCGCTATATGGTTAGCGAAGCTCGCAGCATGGGTATGGAGGTTATCGACCGTTGCAATTTAACAATTTTAAGTGAACCGGGTTACGAGGGTTTGGCAGAATTTTTAGCGGAGAACCAAGTTATTGTAACGGCTTCTCTACCTTGTTATAGCGAACAGAATGTTGAAAAACAGCGTGGCAAGGGTGTTTATGCTGAGAGCATAGCGGCTCTACAAATACTTAATAAGCTAGGTTACGGGCATGATGAAAAGCTGCAGTTAAACCTAGTTTACAATCCGAACGGTGCAGTATTACCGCCACCGCAAATGGGGCTTGAGGCCGATTATAAACGCGAATTAAACGAGCAGTACGGTATAGCCTTTAATCAATTATTCACCATCACTAATATGCCGATTAGCCGTTTTGGCAGTATATTAATGTCGAAAGGTGAATTTGATAATTATATGAATTTACTGAAAGATAATTTTAGTGACAGCAATTTACAAACGGTGATGTGTAAGTCGTTAATTAGTGTTGATTGGCAAGGCTACGTTTATGATTGCGATTTTAATCAAATGTTAGAGATGCCGATGCGACTGATTGGTAGCTCGTCGACCAATAAAACGCATTTATCTGAATTGCTCGATGAAAAGATTTCAGGAAATGAAATTATGATTGGTGACCATTGCTATGGTTGCACTGCTGGTCAAGGTAGCAGTTGCGGCGGCGCGCTGGATGACTAGTGAACAGGCGGAGGTGCACGCTACACCGTTGCTCAGTATTATTATTCCAACCTTTAATGAAGCTCTAAATATTCAATTTTTTTTACAGCAATTACAAACACTGAGAAGTGTTACTTGCTGTGAAATTATTGTTGCCGATGGTGGTAGTCAGGATGAAACTGTTACTTTGGCTACGCCATTAGTTGATCAAGTTGTCACAGCTGAGGCTGGTCGTGCACGTCAAATGAATGCCGGTTCCGCTGTTGCTAATGGGCGCTGGTTAGTATTTTTACATGCGGATACTTTTTTCCCCGCGACTATAAAAAAATGCTTGTCAGCCTTAGAAAAAAGTACCCATAAATGGGGTTTTTTCCCTGTGCGTCTTAGTGGTGACCATTTCCTGTTTAGAATAATTGAGCGTGGCATTAGTTTACGTTCGCGCTGGTCGAAAATTGCAACGGGCGATCAAGCTATTTTTATAAAAAATGATTTTTTTCAACAACTAGGTGGCTATCCAGATTTATTGTTAATGGAGGATGTCGCACTTTCTAAATGTTTACGTCAGCATAGTCATCCTTTGATTTTTGATCAGCCGGTAACAACCTCCAGCCGACGTTGGGAAAAAAAAGGTATTGTCAAAACCGTTTTCTTGATGTGGCTGCTGCGCACTGCTTATTTTTTTGGCGCTAGCCCTAAGGTTTTAGCACGTATTTACTATGGTTAATAAAGTGAATAATAGTTTAATTGTAATGGCAAAAGCGCCGGTTGCAGGAAAGGTAAAAACGCGGATGCAACCCTCGTTGACGCCAGCGCAATCAGCGCAGCTACATCAGTGTTTATTAGAGTATTGCTTAACGACAGTAATGGCTGCTACGAAAGTAAAAGCAGCTATCAATGGCGTAGAGTTGTGGGCGGCAGGCGAACATGCTTTTTGGTCAGAAGTGGAGCAACGTTATTCATTGCCTATCTATCAGCAGTCAGGAGCTGATTTGGGTGAGCGGATGGCGAATGCTGCTAGCGATGTTTTCTCTCGGGCTAATCGCGTTGTGATTATTGGCAGTGACTGCCCGTTTATTGATAGTTTATATTTGCAGCAAGCTTTTGATGCGTTAAATTCTTATGACATTGTTATTGGCCCTGCGACTGATGGTGGCTATGTGTTGATTGGTTTTAATCAATTGCCGAACGACGTTTTTATTGATGTTGATTGGGGGAGTGAAAAAGTTTTACAGCAAACTATTGAAAAAATAGATGGTCTCAGATTGAGTTTAAAGCTATTGGAGCCGCTGGCAGATATTGATAGACCAGAAGATTTAACGTTGTTAGATAAATATTTTCCTAGTCTGGTATTAAATGCTTAGCGTTGAGTTTTAGTTGTTAAGTCGATAGCGCTTTAGTATTTAGTCCACGTCATGTTCACCGCATGAATTTTTTTCAGCCCTTTGGTATCCACTAAAATCATCATGCAAGGTGTTGTTATGACTGAATTTGTTATGCCGCTCGGCTTTTTAAGTGTTACCGGAATAGTCATCTCCCATTGTTTTACTGTGCCGCCAAGGTCAGCTAAACGCAGTTGATAGCCGTTATTTGGTTTTTGTCCCGCTGCGATAATAACCAATTTCTGCTGGGTTAATATAGGTTCTTTAGGTTGGCTGCCAAAGTTTTTTGGCTTTCGACTGATATATTTTTGCCACTGTTGCTTATTTTCGATGACTTGGATACCAGGTTTAATGATTTGGCATTGTGTCGATTGAAAATGCAGTTTTAACGGTCTAATAGTTTGTGATTCTGAGAGTTGGCAGGCGGTAATAAAAAATACGATAGCAATCAAACGTACTGCGTTTAGTGAATGTTTTTTGATATTCATTGCACAACCTTTTTATTTATATCTGTATCGTTGCTGCTCGTTTTATTGTTTGTTGAGCTAATGGATTGTCTTAGTAATAAATTGCCGTAGGCGCTGCTGTGAACTGGCGTATTCGCTTCCTGTTGATTGCTCGATAGTGTTTCAGCGTTACTGATTACACTGGTAACAATGGTGGCTAAGAAATCGACGCTGTTCGTGTCGCCATCAATCAATACTCGCTGAAATTGCTCATTAGTTGGATAGCTGCCGCAGCTTTCTCCGGTATCGCAAATAAATAAATCATTATCAATGTCAGAGCCCGCAATAATTAGGTATTCACCATAGGGAACATTTGTGAATTGATAGTTATATTCGCCGTCAATAATGTCGATATTAAACTGCGCCTTAATTTCAAATGTGTCTGGGTCGAGTAACAGCACATATAAATACCCTGCATCACTATCAATACTACCGTTGATATTGACTTGCATTGATATAGAAACTGAAAGCGTTTGGCCATTGCTTAGGTCAATTGATATTACATCGCTATAAGTTGCATCGCTAAGGCCGGTGCGATTAACTGAAATACGATAATCACCGGCACCATTACTATCGACATCGATTGCCGTAATACTTAACCAGCTAGCGGTATTGCTAATACTGCTTACGGTAGGTGGAGAACTTCCCGCTTGGCTAATATTTATCGTTAGTGTGTTGATGCTAGAGCCGAAATTCAACTGGCTTGGGCTAGTAAGCATGCTGCCTGTTGCTTCCCCTCCCGCTAGTAGCTGTGCTTGTTGGACTGCTTTAAGTGCATCAATAACGCCGTAGCCAAATTCTTCATCTTTACCTGAACTACCAATATCGTTAGTTAATGTATTGCTTTGTAATGAACTATCGAATTCTGTTGCCGTTAGTTCAGGATAAATAGCTTTCATTAAAGCGGCTACACCAGCTACATGTGGTGTAGCCATTGATGTGCCTTGTAAAAAGGAATAACTATCTTCGGGCTCGGTAGTGCTGTCTTCAATATAGGTGCTAAGCACGCCATCGCCGTAACCGTTACCATCAAAGTCTTTGCTTAAGTCGCCACCGGGCGCTGCGATATCGATTGTATTACCAAAATTAGAATAGCTGGCGAGATCGTTATTTAAATCGACCGCATTAATTGAAAAAACATTGTTGTAACTAGCGGGATATTCAGGGGTGTTAGTGCCTTCATTACCAGCGGCGGCAACAACAATAATGCCTGCATCGTAGAGTGCGGTATAAAGATTTTGTGATGTTTGGCTAAAACCACCGGAGCCTAGGCTGAGGTTAATGATGTCTGCTGTTTGAGTCGGGATAGTACCGCTGTCATTGCTTAAACCGGCCGCATAGCGAACGCCTTGTTCTACATCATAAGTAGTGCCGCCACCTTGTCCGAGTGCGCGGATAGGCATGATCTTTGCGCCCCATGAAACACCGGCAATACCTTGGCTATTGTTGCTGGCTGCGGCAATCGTACCGGTAACATGAGTGCCATGCCATGAGTTATCGAGGCCGCCGCCATCGCCAGGATCAGTGGGGTCACTGTCGATGCCGTCGCCATCTGAGGCAGTGTCGATGTCACTAATAAAGTCGTAGCCATCGACCAGTTGGCCGGCCAAATCTTCGTGGGTGAGTACTACGCCAGTATCGACAACAGCGACAATGATATCGTCGCCGGTGGGGATACCGACAGTAATATCCCATGCTTGCGGTAAGTTGATATGTGAGTAGTGACTCTGTAGAGAATAAAAATCATCGTTAGGGGTAAGATTGCTGTGTACGAGATAATTTGGCTCCGCATATTCAACATCAGTTCGCTCTTTTAGTTGTTTGATGTAGTTAAGCGTTTGTTTTTTACGGCGATTACGAGTGGTTGCGTTGCTGACTTGAATGTCAGAGTCAGCGTCGAAACGTAAAAGGCCGGGGCGGTTTTTGTGTGAGTGAGATAGCGTTAGTCGGGGCTTGTCGGTATTGCTAATAGCGGAGCTGTTAGTAACTTTATCAGATTTTAATTTCACAATGACTTCGCCAGCAACAAAGTCCATTGAGTTGCCATAGGCTCTAGCGCCACTAATAAAAGAGCTCGTACTAACATTCATTACATACTTGTTAAAACCGCTAATAGCCTCAACCAATATAAAATAGTCACCATCACTGGGAACGGCAACGGATTCATATTGAGAATCCACGTTTGCTGAAATAGCTACGGCATCACCTCCACTATCAAGTAGTGTTAGGTCGATGTTATTTGCAGTCGGGTCTGAGCTATCAAAATCAGTAATACTTAATGATACGAATTGCCCCGCCTGTAGATTAATCGCGTAGTAATCACTGCTGTCAGCGCTATCGATAAAGTTACCTGATGTTATTGTGTTTGAAACGCTGCCTTCGCTATTAACAAAACCGTTGATCAGTACCGGATTAAACAGTGGTTGAGCGGTAAGAATAGAGTTATTAACCTCAAACGTTTGTGAACTATTATTGATGCTTTGGCGCGAAGGATCGTTTACATCGATATCCGTTAAGATGCTACTGGCAGCGTTGATCGTTCCACTGATGCTAAAGGATGTGCGAATAGTCTCGCTATCTGTGTTGCCGTTGCTATCAGTTACTGTGAGGGTGGCAAAGTATAGATCAAGGTCGGTATAGCTATGACTGACGGTGATGCCTGTGTCAGAGCTATTGTCACCAAAATCCCAGTGATAGCTTGTGATATTGGCTTGTCCGTTAGCGCCATAAACCTGTGAGTTGCTGCCATCAAATAAGATAGAACCGTCATCATTTAGGCCTAATTCAATATCAGCTACAACCGAAGTACTTATTTCTATGCTGCGAGTGGCGGTGTCATTGGCGCCATCATTGTCGGTGATAGTTAATACCACGCTGTAAATGCCTGTGGTGCTGTAACTATGAGTTGTTGTATCTCCAGCGCTTGAGTTGCCATCGCCGAAATCCCAGTTGTAGCTGGTAACTGTGCCGTCATTGTCATTCGATAAGCTGGCGTCAAAAGTGATTGTTAGTGGCGCGGTGTTATCAGCAATTGTCGAGATGAATTGCGCTGACGGAGATTGGTTGATAAGGCTGCTGGAGGAGGAGTTGTTGCCGGAGCTGCCGCCGCCACAGGCGCTTAGGCTGACGAATATGATAGCGACAATCGTAGGTGATTTGTTCATTGAGCTATATCCATCAACAATATTCATAAAAACAGCGAGATCTATCAAAAGAATAAGTTTAGTCGCTGGTATCGCGGTGGTATGTAGGAGGCGTGTATGAAATATAGCAGATTTGCAGCTATGGTCTTTAATAGATTTTGGGAGAGTTGTGATGACAATATCGAAATTTAAAGAGCAGTTTGTCTTCTGCTCTTTTGTTGTAATCCAGATTAGGCGCTAGTGATTGAGCGTCCTGAGCCAGAGTTGTGGGCATTACCTTTATCATCATAGAGTTTTTGTTGATTTGCTTGTCCTCTAAGCAGGTCGAGGATTTTGCTGGTAACTAATCGCGTACGTTTGCTGATACGCTCATTGATTTCGTTAAGCTGCTGGCAGCGTGTCCATTGTTCTCCAAGGCTACGCCATGCTGCTGCTACGGTGGGAGCATGTTGGTCGGCGGCCGCTAGTGTCGACTTTTCATCGGTAAAGCCCGCTTTAACTAGCACTTGTTGCCTAACCGAGGCGTGTTTTTCTAGTTGCTCTAATAATGCTTGTTTGTCAGTAATGATTGATTGAACGCTGTCGTAATTGCGTTTTTCTAGCGCTGTGCGTTCATTTTCGAGTAATTGGAGTAACTGGGCAGTTACCGGCAAATCTAGTTCAAAGATGGACTGCAGTTGTTTCCATAACGCTGAATTGGGGTTGCTGGAGTTGGAAGGGGTTTTTGCGTTGCGTGAGGGTATAACTTTTTGGTTTGCCATAAGGCGACCTCTGATCGTTTATATATTATTAATAGAAATATTAATAAAGTTAAAATCTCTGTTTGAGATCTTAGCTGTGAAAACGGGCTTTGCCGGACCGATTATCACAGTGTGTTGCTTAAAGCCTAAGTTAGAATAAAGATTCCGCAGAAAGCATTTTGTCTGCAATGCTCTGATTGTCGATAGCGAATGTATTACTGGCTAATGCGGCCTTAATTTCAGCAACGCGAGCCTCATCGATGGCAGGCAGGCTCTGAACAAGTTCTTCGGCAGCTTGTAGATTATTGGCTTGGCTGCTTAGCTCAACGTTGTCAGACGAGCTTGTAGCGCTCTTCACATTCTCTGCGTTAGCAGAAGTTGCATTCTGGTCTGCTTTAGAAGCTTGATTAGAATTGTTGGTGTGAGCCCCTGAATTAGGGGGTAATCCAACTAAGCTATTGATATCTTTAACCATTTTTAAAACCTTCGTGTACGTGTTTGGCAAATATATATAACGATCATTTAATCTATCGGCAAGATCGCTAATAACTTTAACATATTGCTGCTTTTTATCGGTGAATAATGGTCATAGCTTGGTGGATAAAAAGTCGCTATTTTGTAATGCTTTCACCCTGCTAATTTGGCAGTAGCCTACATTGTTACGCTGACTTTACCGGGGCCTGTGACCCGAGCATCAACAACGCGGTTCGATTGCTTATTGCGAACGCTAATCTGCTCACCTTCATGTCCATCTTTAAGGGCTGTCGCCGGTATCCTGACGTGCAAGCTGCCAGATCTGGCGGTCATAATGACGGATTCCCCGCGTTTAACCATAATCGGCTGTGCCAAATGCGTTGCGATAATGGTCGAGTTTGGTCGTATTTCACGTTTTGCTTGCATGCCGACAACG
>CALBVI010000035.1 GCA_937969395.1 uncultured Spongiibacteraceae bacterium
CTCGATCCAGTTTCCCAGATATACCCTTAGCAGGGGCACGCCTTCAGCCACTCGGCCACTTCTCCACGCGAAACTTATTTTCTTATCGTTTTGACTGTACTGTTTATTACTTAAACAGTTGATTGAAAAGGCTAATTCAACCTCACCCAAACGAGCGCGGCATAATACCACACTTACTAAATTTTCAAAGAGTTATTGTTTAAGCATTACCAATAGTATCTGGGTCAGCATTTTTTTCTTGCTGAATTCTTTGATAAATCTCTTCACGGTGCACTGCCACATGTTTTGGAGCGTCAACACCGATACGAACCTGATTACCTTTCACACCGAGTACAGTGACTGTAACTTCATCACCGACCATTAAACTCTCGCCAATACGGCGCGTTAAAATTAACATCTATTTTCTCCAGCGAGTATTTACTAATCTCGTGTATTTTTTTGATTATCATGTAATAGACTCCATCCGTACTTAAACACCTATGTCAAAGTGTTAAAAAATTCATCCTTACATATAGGCTCTAATTATTCGTCACCGAAAATAAGACCCCGTCTTCATTAATACCTGAGATCAACGTTACTCGACTACCGCTTCATCCAAGTCAAAGGCGGAATGCAATGAACGCACAGCCAACTCCAAAAACTTTTCATTGATAACAACTGAAATTTTAATTTCTGAAGTGGTAATTAACTCAATATTAATACCCACGTCAGCCAATGTTTTAAACATTTTGCTCGCTATGCCCGCATGCGAACGCATACCGACACCAACTATCGAAACTTTCGCGATTTTAGAATCGGTAATAACTTCACGTGCACCTAGCTCATTTGCAGTTGCTGATAATATAGACTCCGCTTTTGCCAAATCGTTACGATGAACAGTAAAAGTAATATCATTAGTTTTATCAGCGCCAATGTTCTGCACAATAACGTCAACTTCTACGTTCGAATCACTCACAGGACCAAGAATTCGGTAAGCAACTCCAGGTATGTCAGGCACACCCAATATACTTAATTTGGCTTCGTCGCGAGTAAAGGCGATCCCTGAGATTGCAGGAGTCTCCATAGTCTTATCATCCTCTAAACTGATCAGCGTACCAGGGCCATCTTGAAAACTGTGTAACACCCGTAGCGGTACATTATATTTACCGGCAAATTCAACAGCGCGAATCTGGAGAACTTTCGACCCCAGACTGGCCATTTCTAACATTTCTTCAAAAGTAATACGATCCAACCGGCGTGCACTATCAACCACCCTAGGGTCAGTTGTATATACGCCGTCTACATCGGTATAAATTTGGCATTCATCTGCACCTAAGGCTGCAGCAATCGCTACGGCAGTCGTATCAGAGCCGCCACGACCCAAGGTCGTAATATTGCCATTTTCATCAGCACCCTGAAATCCAGCAACCACTACAACTCTACCTGCATCGAGGTCAGAACGTATATTGGCATCATCAATGCTTTTTATCCGGGCTTTATTGTGGACGCTATCCGTCAGAATTCTTACCTGGGAACCAGTGTAAGATCTCGCCTCACAACCACGCTTATTTAACGCCATGCTCAATAGAGCAATGGTCACCTGTTCACCCGTTGAGACCAAAACATCCAACTCACGAGGGGTGGGCTGCTCTTCCATTTCGTTAGCTAAGCCAATCAAACGATTGGTTTCGCCACTCATAGCAGAAACAGCTACGACGATATCGTGGCCCTGCGCTCGAAATGCAGCTACTTTATCCGCAACAGACTGTATACGCTCAATAGTACCTACTGAAGTGCCACCGAATTTTTGAACAATCAAACTCATTTTTTAATATCTTTCCAAAACCACAACAAAAGCTAGCCTGTTATAGGCAAGCAAATAAGTACAAACTAAGGGTGCGCCCAAAATCGGCCGCCAATTAAACACTAATTTGTCAAAAAATAAAACTTTTAACCATCAATCAGCCATATCTCCATACTCTTTCAGGTTAGCGCGCCTTTACAAGAGTACGAAGAGCAACCGTCGCTGGATCATACTCCAGCAACCCAAGCCTCAACCGAGGATAAAGCCGCGGGTAAACTGCCCTTATCTGAGCCAGCACCTTTCGCCTTATCAGGCTTTCCTCCGCCCTTACCACCAACTAACGGGGCGAAGTGCTTCATTAAATCACCGGCACGATACTTAGCGGTTAGATCAGAAGTCACTCCGCAAGCCAAATTAATTTTCTCGCCATCAACACTTGCCAGCAGCACGACAGCTGAACCTAACTTATCTTTCAGTTGCGAAACAGTATTATCAAGGGTCTTCATATCAGCTCCCTCTAGCTGGCTGGCCAATACTTTAATGCCATTAACTTCAACAGCCTGACCCGCTAAGTCACTGCCTGCCGCAGAAGCCATTTTTGCCTTCAACTGCGCCAACTGTTTTTCTAGCAGTTTGTGGCTATCAACTAGCTGTTTTACTTTCTCAGCAACATTGTCTTTACTGGCCTTTACGGTTCCCGCGATAATATCTAATCGTTGATCTGACTGCTCAATAAGCGCCAAAGCGCCCGCGCCCGTTACCGCTTCAATTCGACGAACGCCGGAAGCAATACCTGACTCAGAAACAATCCGGATCAAACCGATATCACCTGTTCGTGAGGCATGGGTACCACCGCAAAGCTCAACAGAAAAACCGTCGCCCATTGCCAATACACGGACGTTATCGCCATACTTTTCGCCAAACAGCATCATTGCGCCTAACTCTTTCGCGCTATCCATATTAGTCACGGTTGTTTCTACTGCAGTATTCAAACGTACTTGGTCATTAACTAACGCTTCAATTTGCGCTAGCTCCTTTGCTGTTACCGCTTCAAAATGAGAGAAATCAAAACGCAGTTTTTGCGAATCAACTAGCGACCCTTTTTGCGTAACATGATCACCCAATACTTGGCGAAGAGCGGCATGCAGAATATGCGTTGCCGTATGATTTAGTGCTGTCGATTGACGGATGCTGGCATCGACTTTTGCCTCAAGGCGATCACCGATGTTAAGTGTACCCTCAGACAAAACGCCATGATGAAGATGGCTGCTACCGCTTTTAGTGGTATCGCTCACTTCAAACCGGACACTCTCAGAGGTAAGCAATCCACTATCACCTGCCTGACCACCTGACTCGGCATAGAAAGGCGTTTGCGCAAACACAACTGCACCCTGCTCTCCCGCAGTAAGGCTATCAACCAAAGCACCTTGTTTTATTAAAGCTACGACTTCACATTCAGCCGCCAACGCTTGATAACCGGTAAATTCAGTATCGATATTAATATCGACGCCTTCAGCCAATTCCGTTTTAAAGCTACTAGCACTGCGCGCAAGTTGACGCTGGGCTTCCATCGCCCGCTCAAAACCCGCTTCATCTAAAGTAAGTTCTCGTTCCCGGGCAATATCGCCGGTTAAATCAACAGGAAAACCATAAGTGTCATAAAGTTTAAAAATGGTCTCGCCAGGTATTTCATTAGCTTTTAGATCAGCAAGGTCAGCCTCAAGAATGCGCATCCCTTGATCTAAGGTTTTAGCAAATTGCTGCTCTTCAGCTAGCAATACTTTTTCAATTTGCGCTTGTAACTTATGCAAACTGGGATAAGCCTCACCCATTTCTTTTGCTAACGGCCCTACCAATTTATAGAAGAAAGCCTCTGTCGCACCTAGTTTATTACCATGGCGAATCGCGCGCCGAATAATACGTCGCAATACGTAGCCACGCCCTTCATTGGAAGGTAAAACGCCATCGACAACTAAGAATGCACAGGAGCGAATATGATCTGCAATCACTCGTAACGAGGTATTGCTTGTATCCGCAATACTAAGGACCGCCCCGGCTGCGTTTAATAAATTTTGGAATAAATCGATTTCATAGTTGCTATGCACATCCTGCATAACGGCGGCAATACGCTCTAAACCCATACCGGTATCAACCGAAGGGGCAGGCAACTCTGTCATCGTGCCATCAGCAGCGCGATTAAATTGCATAAAGACGTTATTCCAGATTTCGATAAAGCGATCGCCATCTTCTTCCGGTGAGCCCGGAGGACCACCCCAAATGTCTTCGCCGTGATCATAAAAAATTTCAGAACAGGGGCCACAGGGGCCGGTATCACCCATAGACCAAAAATTATCCGATGCGTATTTAACGCCATCTTTATCACCAATACGGATAATGCGCTCTGCCGGAACACCCATATCATCAAGCCAAATGTTATAAGCCTCGTCATCATCGGCATAAACAGTAACTGTTAGTTTTTCAGCTGGAATATTCAGCCATTGATCGGAAGTTAAAAACTCCCAAGCAAAATTAATCGCGTCACGCTTAAAATAATCACCAAAACTGAAATTGCCCAACATCTCAAAGAAGGTATGGTGGCGCGCGGTATAACCCACATTTTCCAAATCATTATGCTTGCCACCGGCACGAACACAGCGCTGAGATGATGTAGCGCGCGTATAAGAGCGAGGATCTTGCCCTAAAAAGGTATCTTTAAATTGCACCATGCCGGCATTGGTAAATAGCAATGTCGGATCATTACCCGGCACTAACGGACTGCTATCAACCCGTGTATGACCTTTGGCTTCAAAATAACTTAAAAACGCTTCCCGAATTTCTGAACTCTTCATTAATCAGCTCTATAAAAAAGTAAATGCGGCAACAAATTTTGCGGGCAATATTTGTGGGTAATAATTTTGTGGATAACACTGC
>CALBVI010000036.1 GCA_937969395.1 uncultured Spongiibacteraceae bacterium
TTAGCAGCACTGCCGGTAAAATCATCCAAGGCATGGCCGTATTCAATACAATAGCTAAGCCATTCACCTAAAAATTGATTGAGTTGCGCCTTTTCATCAGCCTGATACATTTTTTCATTCGGGTAATCATATTTCGGCTGAACTTTATGGTGCTTATTAAAACTAATTACTTCCGCCATTTGGGCATCATGGTAGATACGCAATAAAAATGTAGGTCTTGTCATCCAAGGCAATGATGTTTCAAATTCTGTATCGATTGAATACTGGCTAACCTCTAACATGGTCGTATATTTACAGCGTTCTCTAACCTCCATGCAAAAACTGACAGCCTCTCTTCCCGCCAATTCAACACCAAACTCACGTCGATCAACAGATGCCATATTCGGCAATAAGCGCATTAATCGCACATAATTTGATTCGCACTCAGCATGCTGCCCAGCAAGATCAATCGTATATTTACGTTTTGTCATCATTTACCACGTTGAAACGTACTACATTAACGTTAATTATTACTTAACATTACTGCAGTTTAGCAGGGTTGGTTTTTACTGTGTTTATAGATCTCATAATTTAGCAGCACAGCTGCTTTTAGTAGGGCTTTTTATGGTAGTTTGTTACACTCTTAGCCCGCATAAATCATCCAAACAGAATACTGACATCTTTCACACCACATAAAGGATAAGTGATGAATTTTATACCTCGTCGATACAAGCTCGCCGCTATGCTTTTTGCTTATAGCTGCGTAGCCAGTTCGATTACATACAGCGATACGTTGGCAGACATCTATGAAACTGCCCTTAAAACCGACCCCAATTTAAAAGTGGCTGAAGCTAACTACCGTGCGAATCTGGAAGTTGAGAACCAAGCATTTTCAGCCATGCTGCCGCAAATCAGTGCCAGCGCAACACTCACAAATAGCAACACAGATACGCTCGCTTTATCTACTGGCATAAACACCGCCAGTGATAGCGATAACACTATCTATAACCTCAGCGTGCAACAAAATCTATTTGATCTGTCAGTGTGGTTCAACTTTAAACGCGGCAAGGCTGTCAGCAAACAGGCAGAAGCTCAACTAGCTGCAGACCAACAAGACTTAATCGTGCGCGTTGCCAGCGCCTATTTTGATGTATTGCGTGCGCAAGATAATCTAGAAGCCTCTAAAGCTGAAGAGCGCGCCACCCAGCGCTCGCTAGAACAAACTCAACAGCGCTTTGAAGTTGGCCTTATTGCGGTGACTGATGTGCATGAAGCTAGAGCTGTTTACGACTCTACCGTTGTTCAGCGTTTAAGTTTTGAAGATAGTTTAGGTACGGCATTAGAATCACTCAGCATATTAACCGGCCAAAACCACAACAACCTGTGGCAGCTGAAACAGGATTTCCCCATTATTAATCCAGCGCCTGCCGTCAGCGACCAGTGGGTAGATTTTGCACTTGAAAACAACTATGCCCTCAAGGCCGCCATTTATAGTATGGAAGCTGCGAAGCAAAATGCAAAATCCAAAAAGATGAGCCACGCCCCGACCGTAACCGGCTCTTACAACTACAACGATTCCGAATATGACACTGTGAACAGCATTATTGATTCAGAGATTAATACCAATACTTGGAGTGTTAAGCTCTCAGTACCGCTTTACTCTGGCGGCTCCGCAAGCTCGTCTCGCAGACAAGCTTATGAGCAATACAATGCTGCACTGCAACAGCAAATCAATACTCAGAGAACGGTGATTCGCGATGCCCGCTCTTCTTACATTACTGTTGCCACTGACGTGCAACGAGTAAACGCTCGCTCACAGTCTATTGTTTCTGCCAGCAGTGCGCTTGATGCCACTCAGGCAGGATACGAAGTCGGCACTCGCAATATTGTTGATGTGCTAAATGCGCAGCGCTCGCTCTACACAGCACTACGTGATTACGCTAACTCGCGCTATGACTACATCATTAATATGCTAACGCTTAAACAAGCCGCAGGCATGTTAACGCCTAGTGATATTTATGATATTTCTAACGATATGGTTGCAGCAGATGCACCTTCAGCGAGCCAATATCAAGAGTATTTAAACCAATAAGCTCACCGTTAGCATAAGCGCTTAACGTAAATGATTAGCGTAAATAATAGACACAAAAAAGGGGGCTAACGCCCCCTTTTTATTGCTCGCTATCTTAGCCTAGCATCAACTTAGTCTAGAACCTTGCCCGGATTCATAATACCTTTAGGGTCAAAGATCTGCTTAATCTGGCGCATCAAGGCAATTTCTCCCTCGCTCTTACAGTACGGAAGATATGCTTTCTTCAGTAAGCCAACACCATGCTCTGCAGAGACACTACCTTTATAGCGCTCAACAATCTCAAATAACCATTTGTTAACATGACCACAGCGCTCGAAGAACTCTTCTTTCGCCATAGCATCAGGCTTTAAGATATTAAGGTGCAAGTTACCATCACCGATGTGACCATACCAAACCACTTCAAAGTCAGGATAGTTTTCTACTACCACTGACTCAACTTCGTTTAAGAAGCCTGGCACCTTAGAAATAACCGTTGATACGTCATTTTTATAAGGTGTCCACTGAGCGATAGTCTCAGAAATATCTTCACGTAAACGCCATAGGTTCTGTTGCTGCTCAATGCTCTGACTCATAGTACCGTCAAGCACCCAGCCTTCTTCCATGCATTTCTCAAACAACTCCATCGCTAGCGCTTCAGTTGCTTCGCTCTCGTTTTCAAATTCTAACAAGGCATAGTATTCAGCTTCTGTCTCAAACGGGCGCTGCAAACCAGCATGATCAACCACTTTTTGTAATGCGCGCTCTGAGAAGAACTCAAAAGCGGTCAAATCAAGCTCACTTTGGAATGTATTCAATACACCCATAATCGCTTCAAACTCAGGAACACCCAATACCAATACAGTCAGGTTATGCGGTGCACGTGTCAGGTTCATCGTGGCATCAACCACAAAACCCAAAGTACCTTCGCCACCAATAAACAGCTGACGCATATCGTAGCCAGAGTTGTTTTTCTTCAAGCCGTGGTTAAGTTCAAGAATTTCACCAGCACCGGTCACAACTGTTAAACCCGCGACCCAGTCACGCGTCATGCCGTATTTGATAACCTTGATACCGCCCGCATTGGTGCTGATGTTGCCGCCAATTTGGCTAGAACCACTAGAGGCGAAGTCTACCGGGTAAAATAAACCCTGCTCTTCCGCATAAGTCTGTAACTGCTCAGTGATAACACCAGCACCACACTTAACAGTACGGTCGATAGCATTAAACTCTGAGATTTGATTCATATAGTCAAAGGAAACGACGAGCTCACCATTGGCAGCCATGGCGCCACCCGATAAACCAGTACGACCGCCAGAAGGAACCAAGGCAATTTCATGCTCATTGGCAAGCTTAACAATCGCTTGAACTTCTTCGACTGAACGAGGAAAAACAATCGCCGCAGGATTAGGCTCGTGTACTTTGGTCCAATCTTTACCAAATGTCTCTAATGATTCAGCGTCCAAACGCACCTTGTCTTCACCAACAATCGCTTTTAATTGGCTAATAACAGCATCTGACAATACAACATCACTCATGTAGGGTTCCCTCTGTAAATTCAAATAATTTATATAGATAGTTAATTTGAGCTAAATAATGCCCGCTCAAGCTAGTTTTGCTTAAGTCAGAAGATAGCTACTGTGATTTGTTTACTAGATACTCAATCGAGGCTAGCGAAAAAAGGCGGCTATGATACCATACGCGGCTTCGCGAACCAGCCGTAATATTTGGCACTTTGGAGCTATCCACCATGGCAAAAACATCTCTCGATAAAAGCAAAATCAAATTCCTGCTACTTGAAGGCGTTCACCCATCAGCTATCGAGACATTAAAAGCGGCCGGTTACAGCAATATCGTAACCTACCCCAAAGCTTTGCCAGAAGATCAGCTTAAAGCAGAAATAGCCGATGCGCACTTTGTCGGTATCCGTTCGCGCACCCAATTAACAGCTGAGGTATTTGCCTGCGCGAATAAGCTCATCGCTATTGGCTGCTTTTGTATTGGCACCAATCAGGTCAATCTTGAGGCGGCTACTGAGCACGGCGTGGTTGTTTTCAACGCACCGTTTTCTAATACCCGTAGCGTTGCTGAACTCGTTATTGCCGAAGCCATTTTATTACTTCGCGGCGTTGCTGAGAAAAATGCCCTCGCCCACAAAGGTGTTTGGCAGAAATCAGCTAATGGCTCTTTTGAAATTCGTGGAAAAATTCTGGGCCTAATTGGCTACGGTAGTATCGGTATGCAACTAGGCGTTATTGCTGAGTCACTAGGCATGCAAGTCATGTTTTATGATGTCGTCAGTAAATTACCTCTAGGAAATGCCGCGCAGGTTGGCAGCTTAGCGGAGCTGTTAAGCAAAGCAGACATTATTAGCCTTCATGTGCCAGAAACTGCAGCCACTAAAAATATGATTGGCGCACAGGAACTTGCTCTAACTAAGAAGCATGCCATTCTGATCAATGCATCCCGCGGCACTGTTGTTGATATTGATGCATTAGCTGCATCGCTCGAATCGGGCCACTTAGCTGGCGCGGCGATTGACGTATTTCCTACTGAACCACGCTCAAACGACGATGAATTTATTTCACCGCTGCGTAAGTTTGATAATGTATTCTTAACACCGCACATCGGCGGCAGCACCATGGAAGCCCAAGAAAACATTGGTTTAGAAGTTGCCGAAAAACTAGCGCGCTATAGTGACAACGGTACATCTATTTCTTCGGTTAACTTCCCTGAAGTTGCACTACCAGCACATACTGATATGCACCGCTTGTTACATACACATCGCAATATTCCCGGTGTACTGTCTTCAATCAACCAAATTTTTGCCGAGAACAATATTAATATTCTCGCCCAATATCTACAGACCAATGAAAACATTGGTTATGTTGTTATTGATGTTGATGCTGAATACAGTGAGATTGCACTGCAAAAATTAAATACTGTTGAAGGCACTATTCGTTGCCGGGTACTTTTTTAATAAAAAACATCACTGCATTAAAAATGCCGACTTAGTCCTGCTAAGTCGGCATTTTTTTCCTCTATTTTATTAAAGCACTCAAGCGTTTCTCCTTATTTAGTACAAATTCTTAAATTAAATTCTCAATATCGCACTTATTGTTGAATTGACTCTAAAAAACGGCACAATAGCGAAACATCAATAATCACTTTTGAAAATACGCTTATGTTAAAAAACACAGCAACTAGTTACGGTAGCGTCGCCAAGTGGTTACATTGGCTAGTGGCTTTATGTTTTCTTATTGCCTACGTCGTTATTTATTACAAAATTTGGTTTCTTGAGCGCGGCGACGCATTGTATAGACCCAGCTTTCAAATCCATGTCACCGTGGGGATGAGTGTTTTAGTTTGGGCCTCGTTACGACTTTGGTGGCGCCTGACTAACCCACAACCAAAACATCCACCTATGCCGAATTGGCAAATTCAAAGCTCACATTGGATGCACTGGATTTTGTACTTCTTTATGTTCGCTATGCCAATTTCCGGCTGGCTAGGCTATGGCGGCTCTGCCAACTTTATACTCTTTGAAGTGCCATCCTTTCGAAACTCGATCATCGGCCAATCTCTTTTAGAACTAACCGGCCAGACTTGGAAAGAGTGGGAAGTTCCTTGGGATTATTTCCACAAGAAAATTAGTGGCGCATGGATTCTATGGATATTCATTGTCATTCATGCGGGTGCCGCGTTTTATCATCACTTTGTACAAAAAGACGAAGTCTTAAAACGCATGTTACCGGGAAAATCTGAATAATCATTATTGCCACATGCCAATAATGGCAGCCATAAAAAAACCGACTCAGTAATTCTAAGTCGGTTTTTTTTATGGCTGCGTGTTTTCGATCTTGCAGCTATTTCTTTATTTGCCTCTTCACAGTAAGCCGTTGCTTCAAACACAACACACTCACGGCTAATCCCTTAATCATTAATCTATATAGCCACTACCAATCGCTGAAAAAGGTAAGTCTACATCGATAGACGGAACTTCATTTATAACCCAAGCAATAAACGTATTACTATTCGGTCCGGGAAAAGCTTTGTAGATTGATGGCCAGGGGTAAGTTTGTGCTGCTTTTTCAACGGCATCAATCATTGCATCAACACCCTTACCTCTATGCTCTTTTAATAATTCTGGTCGCGCACCATACCAATGACGATCAGGAATATCTTGATTAATCCCCATAACCGGCTGACCTCGACGCGCACGCCAGCCAACAACATCATAAACCGTATAGTGACTCTCGCCTGCTCGCTTCGCAGAAATCCATGTGTGAACGGCAAACCAACCACGCCAGCCCCAAGTATCCGCAGCATAAACCTGTAACACCGCTTCTTGGGTTGTTTTTGGATCAGGTGCAAGATTAGCGGACTCTCGGCTAGCGGTTCGCCAGCTTTGACCTGAAGAGCAGCTCATCATAAAACTCGCGATAAAGACAATCAGCAAGCACTGTATTATTTTTGATTTTTTTTCAATCACCTAACAATGCCCTCAACAAGATTGTCGCACTAGCCATCACCACGGCTTAACGCTCACAGACATCAAAATAAACATCCATTGCCGCATATATTTTTTCTCGCGTCGCAGGATTATCCGCCGCCAAATGATGATAGCCTTCCTGCAAATAAAACACTTTTGAATTTGGGAATTTCTGTTGGTAGATGGGAATATTCCTCTTCCAATCTACCGTGGTATCTTGCTTGCCCTGGACAATAAGCGGCGCGTAGTCGCTAACAGCTAACGATAAAAAATGAGTAATCCATTTACGTAAAGCGGTCACCCACTGCAATGATAAAAAACGCGATTGAAGCGGATCAGTATTTTCTAAAAAATCTACAAATGCAGCATCACCAGAATTTTCAGTAAATTTACGCTTTATTTTACCCAGAAAAGGTTTAACGAGATAACAGGCCAATGACGAAAACGTCCACTGCCTTGTATACAATAAGGGCGCTAATAAAACGCTTTTATCAAAAACCTTATCGCCGTGGCTCAATAAATATTCGGCTAAAATTGCGCCTCCAGTACTTTGACCAATAGCATGCCACGGCTTTGGTATTTCTTGCTTGAATACACTTAGCCAGTCATTCACCACCGATTGATAATTTGAGAAATCGGGAATACTAGACTGCTCACCGGTAGACAAGCCATGTCCTGGCAGATCAAAAATCACTACAGAGAAATTTCTTTTCAAGCAATATTCAATTAAATGTCGATACAAGCCGGAATGATCATAATAACCGTGCAATAAAAAACAGGTCGCCACTGCCGACTCTTTTTTAAAGTAATGACTAACGAGATGAAAACGATCACTGGTGAAATTGCCAAAGTGATGCTCTACATCATCGAATTTCTCCTCAAAATTAATACCATAAAATCGAAAGTAATCTAATTCAACATCGCTTATCGCTGGCGGCCGAGACAGATCCAGCGACTTTATATGTTGATGTAACAGATCTAGATTCATACAGTATTAAAACCGTTTATGTGATGACTACTATTACTTTTTATTAAAAAAAAGGGCGACCTAAGCCACCCTTTTTTAATCAGTTGATTTTTGGATCGAGCTCACCGCCCTCATAGCGATTAAACATCTCTTCAAGTCCAACTGGCTTAATCTTA
>CALBVI010000037.1 GCA_937969395.1 uncultured Spongiibacteraceae bacterium
CACTGCGAATCCTGAGTCTAATAAAGATTTACAGTTGTTTGATCGCTTAGGTATAAAACCAGAAGACCGCGAAGTTGATCGCTGTGACGATGGTGAAGAAGATCGTATTCGTGAGCAATTGCAAAAAACCGAAAACGACAAGTTTTTCTACGATGCTGCGCAGGCCTAACTCGAACATTTTAGAGTTAATGTATTGAGGGGTATTTCATGGCCGACTTTGACGGCTTGAGTGCAGCACTGTCTGATCGAAAAAAGAACCATTTATATCGCCAACGTTGTGAGCTGCAAAGCGCGCAAGGTGCAGTTGTGCAGGTTGATAATCAAGAGCTCATTAATTTCTGCAGCAATGATTATTTAGGTTTAGCTAATCACCCCGAAATTATTTCCGCCTTTAAAAACGCCACTGATGAATTTGGTGTCGGTAGTGGCTCGTCGCATTTAGTGTGCGGTCATAGTCAATATCATCATCAATTAGAACAAGCCTTAGCAGAATATACTGGTCGAAATCGAGCGGTTATTTTTTCTACGGGTTATATGGCTAATCTAGGCGTTATCAATGCGCTGCTTGGGAAAAGTGATTTTATTTTTGAAGATAAATTAAATCATGCATCCTTATTAGATGCAGGCTTACTTTCTGGCGCACGCTTTCAGCGCTTTTTACACAACGATATTGATGATCTAGAAAGAAAATTAGCAAAAGCTGAGGGCGGCCGAAAATTAATTGTTGTTGATAGTGTTTTTAGTATGGATGGTGATATCGCTCCACTTGTTGAATTGTCGCAGTTAGCAACGCGTTATGATGCCATGTTAATGGCCGATGATGCTCATGGCTTTGGTGTGTTGGGTGAGTCCGGTGCTGGTAGTGCAGAGCATTTACAATTGGGGCAACAACAGTTGCCAATTATAATGGGTACGCTGGGTAAGGCGGTGGGAAGTTTTGGGGCGTTTGTTGCTGGCAGCGAAGCATTAATTGAAACCTTGATTCAATTTTCACGTCCTTATATTTATACCACCGCCATACCGCCAGCGGTAGCTGCAGCGAGCTTAGCCAGCATAAAAATAATTGCGCAAGATGGTCAGCGACGTTTACATTTACAGCAGCTCATCAAACACTTTAAAGAACAGGCAAAGTGTTTGAAGTTACCGTTGATGGCATCAACTACGGCTATACAGCCATTGTTGGTTGGCGACAGTGAAAAAGCTTTGGCAATAAGTAAAATTCTTAAGGAAAAAGGTTTTTGGGTGGTTGCGATCAGGCCGCCGACGGTTCCGATGAATACTGCGCGTTTAAGAATTACTTTAACCGCTGCGCACAGCATGAAACAAGTGGATGCATTGTTACACGCTTTGGCTGACGCCATTGCTGGCATCGTTGTTGAGGTGAAGGCCTAATGAGTTTGGCGGTTAAGCGACTTGAGGCTTACAACACTTGTGATAATCCAGTAGAACTGGTGTTGATTCATGGATGGGGTACCTCCCATATTATTTGGCAGCAGTGGTTAGAAATTTTACGTCATCATTGTCATATCTCGATGATCGATTTACCCGGTTACGGAATTAATGTTAATCAGCCTTCGATGCTTGCTGAACAACTTGTTGATGCCGTCGGTGAGTTATTGCCAGAGCGATCTATTGTTATGGGTTACTCTTTAGGCGGCATGCTGGCCGCTAAGCTGGCTGAAAAATTTCCTAAAAAAATAGCAGCTATAATAAGCTTGTCGAGTAATTTGAAATTTGTAGCTGATGAAGCTTGGCCAAATGCTATGGCTGGAGACACTTATAGCGCATTTCTCTCTCTGGTTGAAAAAAAACCGGCTGTTGCGGTAAAACGTTTTGTGGGTTTGCAGGTGCATGGTGATAGAAATGAAAAAGAACTCATAAAAAAATTAAAAGATATTCAAAAAATCTCCCTTGTTAATGAAGATGCTTTAGTTAATTCGTTAAATTTATTGGCTAGTATCAACAATGTTGAAACGGTCAAAAATATTGATGTTCCGGCGCTTTATTTATTTGGCGAAAACGACAGCTTGGTTCCAGTGTCTGCAGCAGAAAGTATGCAGGTTTCATCATCGTCGGTAATTAATGTGTTGCCAGAAATGCCGCATTGTTTGTTCTATGCTGATCCGCAATTAGTGTGGAAGGTTATTGAGAGTTTTTTAATAGAAAAAAATGTTTTTGCTAATAGCGAACGTATTGCGCTTGAAAAAAAACAAGTAGCTAAATCTTTTAGTCGAGCGGCTAAAAGTTATGATGAGGTTGCGGATTTACAGCGTAGAGTGGGCGAGAGTTTGTGTCAGTTTTTTCCTGTTGATAATTTTGATAAGGATTCGATTAAGGTTGTTGTTGATTTAGGCTGTGGCACAGGATTTTTTGCACCAAAATTGTCCGAAGAATTTCCTGCTGCGCAATTGTTAGGTGTTGATTTAGCCGAAGGCATGGTCAGTCACGCAAAAACGACAAGAAAGTTGAGCGCTGCGCAATGGCTTTGCGGTGATGCCGAGAGTTTGCCATTAGCTGACAACGCTGTTGACGTTATTTTTTCTAGTTTATCGATTCAGTGGTGTGAAAATAATACTGCGTTATTTGCAGAAGTCTTTCGTGTGTTAAAACCTGGCGGTGTCTTTTTGTTTTCAACGCTGGGTCCTGACACTTTATTTGAGTTGAAAAAATCATGGGAAGTAGTCGATAACTTTGTTCATGTGAATAAATTTGTCGAGCGGCAGGTTTTAACTCAAGCAGCTAGTGATGCTGGTTTTTTGTTAGATGTTGCTGAAAGTTTTTGGTTGGAAGAAGATATTACCCTCGAATTTTCAAACCTTAAAAATCTAACACACGAGTTGAAAGCATTAGGTGCTCACAATGTTAATGCTGGGCGCCCACAGGGGCTAACAGGGCGACAGCGTATACAGGGGCTCATTAATGCCTATGAACAGCAGCGTAATGTTAACGGCATGCTGCCAGCTAGCTATCAGGTTTTTTATGGCCGCTTAGTGAAACCTGCCGATATATCGATAGCAGCCTGTGAGGACACTCTTTGTGGCTAAGGATAAATTTTTTATTGCTGGTACTGACACTGATGTTGGCAAGACCTTAGTCGCAGCGGGTTTGCTAGCCGCGGCTAATAAGGCAGGTTTGTCGACGGTTGCTATGAAGCCAGTGGCGGCAGGTTGTCAGCAAACTGACGTTGGTCTGCGTAACGATGATGCTTTACTGCTGATGGCAAATATGAGTGTTCAGTTACCCTATCAGCAGGTAAACCCTGTTGCTTTTGAGTCTGCTATTGCCCCTCACATTGCAGCGATGAAGGATGGGAAGCGTCTGCAAGTATCGCAGTTGGTCGGTTTTTGTCGCGGTGTGTTAATGCAGTCTGCTGATCTTGCGGTTATCGAGGGAGCTGGAGGCTGGCGAGTACCGCTTAATTCACGCGAGACACTGGCAGGTCTTGCGCAACAGCTTGATTTACCAGTGATTTTAGTTGTCGGTGTAAAGTTGGGCTGCATTAATCATGCGCTGTTGACGGTCGAAGCTATTGCCAGCGATGGCGTCAAATTAGCAGGTTGGGTCGCCAACCAGTTAGACGCTGAAATGAGCTGCTATGATGAGAATATT
>CALBVI010000038.1 GCA_937969395.1 uncultured Spongiibacteraceae bacterium
TTAATACGGGGCGGTGCTTAAAGCTTTGTTTAGCGCCGACGGCATGAATACGCCCGACTAGGCGCCCTAACATTAACAAGCAATCGAGATTATCCAGCTCAGGAGCATGTCCACCTTTACGTTGATAGAGTGAAAAACGAAAGCCCTGGTAATCGATTAGTGTTTCTTCGCCGTTAATTTTCATTGGAGGCACGATAGGGATGTCGGCTTCGATTAACTCTTGAGTGAATTTATGCTCTTCTAAAATCTGTGCTGTCGTCCAGCGATCAGGCCGATAAAATTTTGTAATTAATGGCTCGCCATCTTCAATGCCTACTTGATAAACACGATTCTCATAGCTGTTAAGTGGAAAAATCCGTAGGTCGGTTAAAACGCCAGTGCTTTCGACGGCGTCAATAACAAGGTCCGGTGTTAATGTGTCATAGGGGTGGGGATTGTTCATTAGGTTTTAGTCTCGACACATTCTGATAATAGAGCAACTGTTTTAATTTGCGCGTAAACTTGTTTGTTAGGGCTTAGTTGTAGGCGCGTAACTGATTTTTTAGTGAGTCGAGCAAGTAATGCCTGCTTGCCGATTTTTAATCGGACTAACAGTCTTGATGTTTCATTTTTCTCAATGGCATCGATCGTCGCAGGTAGAATATTTAAAATGCTACTGTCATTTGCAGCCTGTAAGGAGATACTAATGTCTCTTGCTGGTATACGTAGGCGTACTTTATTGCCGATGACTTCGTCAATGCGCGTTACGAATAAGGGCAGGTCCTCGTCAGTTCTTAGCTCTGTTAATTGATATTCGTCATCGTGTTCATATATGGTTGCTTCAATTATTGCGGCAGCATTTTCTTCAAGGCTTATGGATAAATCAAGTTGCGAGCTTAAGTCAATTAATGAACCTTCTGCATTAATAACGCCACGCTCCATAATAATTAAGTGATCACACAGTCTGCTAACTTCTTCAATGTCATGGCTAACGTAAATAACGGGAGTCGATAATTTTTTATGTAAGTTTTCTAACAGTGAAAGAATGTTTTCTTTATTTTTTTTATCTAAAGAGCCTAATGGTTCATCCATTAAAATTAGCTGCGGTGAAGATAATAAAGCTCTAGCTAGTGCGACTAGTTGTTTTTCACCGCCGGATAAAGTTTGCGGGTTTTGTTGCAGTAGTGCTGATAAATTAAACCACTCGCAAACCTTTTCTATGCTTGGTCCGTTATCATTGAAACGTCGTCGGTAAGCAAATTCTAAATTACCCAATACAGTTAAGTGGGGGAATAGTCGCGCATCTTGAAAAATATAAGCAATTTTTCGCTGCTGGGTGGGAAAATAGCTTTCGTCGTTTTGCCAGTTTTCTTTGTTAAAAATAATTTCCGTATTGGGGTTTTTCTCCAATCCGGCAATGGCTCGCAATAAAGTTGTTTTGCCTGCTCCGCTGTGGCCATAGATACCAGTAAAACCTTTGCTTGGGATTGTAGTTTGCAGCTGTAAATTAAATTGTGAGCGCGGTAGATTGAGTGAAATAGTTAAACTCATTACTTAATCATCCTGTCGTTGGATGAATTTGTATTGGTTGAACTTAAGCGGTTGCTCGATAAATAATGATTGCGATTTAGGCTATAAATAAACGCTAATAATACTAATGAAAAAATAATGAGTCCGCCAGCTAGCCAGTGGGCTTCGGCATATTGCATGGCTTCAACTTTGTCATAAAGCGCAATCGATAAGACTTGAGTCTCGCCGGGTATATTGCCGCCAATCATTAACACCACGCCAAACTCACCCACTGTATGTGCAAAACCTAGACTGGCGGCGGTAATAAAACTTCGCTTGGTCAGCGGTAATACAATACTAATGAATTGATCGCGTTTGTTTGCGCCCATGGTTGCGGCAGCTTCTAATAAGGGCTTAGATAATTGCTCGAAAGCTGCCTGTAAGGGTTGGACGACAAAGGGCAGAGAATAAATGACTGAGGCGATAACCAGTGCATTAAAGGTGAATGCCAATGACTGGCCGCTAACACTAAGCCAAAATTGTCCGAAGGGGCTTTGCGGTGAAAACGCTAATAATAAATAAAAGCCTAAAACGGTTGGTGGCAATACTAATGGCAAAGCAACAATCGCTTCAAGAATGGGCTTGATTCTAGTGCGGGTGTTAGCAAGCCACCAAGCTAGAGGTGTGCTAAGCAATAATAAAATAACTGTTGTGATAGCAGCTAGTTTTAATGTCAGGGTGACAGCTAAAAAATCTTCTGGTGAAATCATCAATAGCTCATCGACAATGTATCAGCGGTTTTGTAGCCGTGTTGTTGAATAATTTTTTCGGCATAATTTGTTTTTAGGAAAGCGATAAAATCGATTGCCGCCTGATTGTTGGTTGCCGATTGTAACAAAACCGCTTGTTGTTGTATGGCGGAATGCCAGTTGCTAGGTACTGGCCAATAATTTAGTTGTGTTGTGTGTGGTGTTGAATTTTCAGTCGAGTTTTTTGTAATAACATTGGCTAGCGCGACAAAAGCTAGTTCGGCATTACCTGTGGCTACAAATTGATGGCTTTGCGCCACATTTGTTCCTTTTACTAATTGAGATTGAATACTTACCCAAAGATTGAGTGACTTTAAGCTTTCTTGAGCGGCGATACCATAAGGGGCTAACTCTGGGTTGGCGATAGCGATTTTGCCCGAACTGTTTTTTATAGCATCAGTAAATTGCTGTTTTTTATCAGCTGGCTGCAAATCGGAACCGAGTGTTGTCGTCATTGAAAACGCTAGCGCTAGTTGGCCTGTTGCGTAAGTGAAGCGAGTGTTTTCAATAGCTAAGCCGCGCTTTGTCAGTAATTGTGGGTGCTGGCTGTCGGCAGCCAATAAAATATCGAAAGGTGCTCCATGTTGAATTTGGTTAAATAATATCCCAGTAGCGGCGCTACTCACAATGATTTGATGATCAGATTGTTGTTCGAATTGCGTTACTAATGTTTTGAGTGTTGGTAGGAAATTTGTGGCAACGGCGATGGTGGCTTTTTCAGCATACACAGTGCTGCTAATTAGTATTAGCAATAGCCATTGGATGTGTTTGATAAAACGCACTGTGAATCTCTTTGCTGTTATGGCCTGTTAATCGCAATACCATGATGGGTTTTTAGGATGATAACACGCAGAGTATAGTTTTCAGCTAGCCCTCATCGATTGGGCGTCTGTTTCGGCTAGGCTTGAGGTGATTAGAGCTGGGATGATTGGTGTTTACCGCGGCGTGCGCGCCAATACCCATATATGGACCTCGCCAGCACCAGCACTAAGAAGGGTACGAGCCACCTCGGTAGCCGTCGCTCCGGTAGTCATAACATCATCTACTAGTGCAATGCGCCGGCCCTGGATGAGTTCCGGCTTAGTAACAGCAAAGGCATTGTGTAAGTTACGTTGACGTTGCTCGGCGTTGAGTGATTGTTGCATTGTGGTTGATCTGCATCGTGTTAGGGCTTTTACCAAAGGAATCTTTAGTTGGCGTGAGAGGCTGTTAGCCAGTAGTTCACTTTGATTGAATCCTCGTTGCCAGTAACGACGCCAATGCAGCGGGATAGCTATTATGGTATCGGGTGTTGCTAGAGGGTCGGTGCGGCTTAAGTATCGCTGTTGAATAATAGGGCTGGCCAGTTTCGCTAAATTCATACCGTAACTCAGCTTGTGGTTGTGTTTATATTGGCTAATCAGTTGGGCGAGTGGTGCTAAGTATTGCCAGCAAGCAATTGTGTGCTGAAAAGGCGGGGGCGATTGCTGGCATTGGCCACAGCTTGCTATAGGGTTCTTGTTGGTGGTCGAATAAATCGGTAAGGCGCAGTGATGGCAGGCATGGTTAATCGCCGGTAAGGCATCTTCGCAAACCTTGCAGAAATCTATCCAGTGCTGGCTTGATCCTCCGCATAGTATGCACTGTCCAGTAAGTATGCGCTTGCTTACTAATTGCTTGGCAGCATCTTTAAATATCGAGAAATATGGCTTCCTAGTCATCCCTGTCGGCTCAGCTGAGTGCTATAGCGATCACAACGTCTTGTTGTAATAGTGGGTGGCTTTATAGTGGCCAGCCCTTAATGCATCACTTTAAGGGATCTTCTTCGGTGTGTAAATTGGGCGCGGTTAACCTGCTTTGCGTATATGGGTTGACAGCTTGATGGGGATCTTTAATATGGCCACCTTATCTCCTAGTAAAGTCACTGACTAAAGCTTGTTATAAAAGCTGCTGATTAAGTGCGCCGTTTTCAAATATTGGATTTTTTATGAATACAACAACTCAAGCTGTTACTCGACATGATTGGACTTCACCGGAAGTACAGGCACTATTCAATCTGCCGTTCAATGATTTGTTGTTTCAGGCACAAACTGTCCACCGTCAGCATTTCAATCCCAATGCTGTGCAAGTCAGTACGTTGTTATCGATCAAAACCGGTGCCTGCCCAGAAGACTGTAAATATTGCCCGCAGAGTAATCGCTACGATACTGGTCTAGAAAAAGAGCAGTTAATGGCTGTAGAAAAAGTGTTAGCAGAAGCGAAAGCCGCGAAAGAAACCGG
>CALBVI010000039.1 GCA_937969395.1 uncultured Spongiibacteraceae bacterium
TTAAACGAAAAAACCTACCAGCGACGCTCAAGACGCTTACGTACATAAACCGCAAAGGCATTCATAAAAATCAAAAAGGTTAACAACACCATAATCGCAGCCGAGGTTTTTTCAACAAAGGCACGCTCAGGGCTATCGGCCCACAAATATATCTGTACCGGTAATACCGTTGCCGAGTCAGTAAAACCGCCTGGCACATCAACAATAAAAGCCACCATGCCAATCATCATTAATGGCGCGGTTTCTCCCAACGCCTGCGCCATACCGATAATAGCACCGGTTAACATACCCGGTAATGCCAACGGCAATACATGGTGCATGACCACTTGATACTTAGATGCACCCAAGCCGATAGCAGCATCGCGTATAGAGGGAGAAACAGTTTTAATCGCTGCGCGACTAGTAATAATAATTGTTGGCAGAGTCATCAGTGTTAACACCAAACCGCCAAGCAAAGGAATAGACCTTGGCAAGTGAAAGTAACTAATAAATACCGCTAAGCCGAGCAGACCAAAAATAATAGAAGGTACGGCGGCGAGGTTATTGATATTAACTTCAATAAAATCGGTCCATTTATTTTTTGGGGCAAACTCTTCTAAATAAACCGCTGCGGAAACACCAATGGGGAAAGACAGCAACAAAGTAACAATCATTGTTAATAGCGAACCTACCGCTGCACTTAAAATACCCGCTTGCTCAGGCTCTCGCGAATCACCGTTAGTAAAGAAATTACTATTAAAGCGCAATTCAATTTTTTCATTCTCAATCAGTGAGGCAACCCATTGCTGCTGACTTTCTGACATGCGGCCAATATAAGGATCGCCATCTAAAACCGACTTGTAGTAAGAGTCGATATCATCATCAGCCAACAACCAAATGCTTTGCGTGGTATCGAGAACCGCAGGATTATCAAGAAAATAATCACGCAGATCAAAACCAGAGCCACTACTCAACAACTGATAAAGTTTGCTACGTTCTTTACGTTGTGTCACATCGGGGAATTGTTCACGTAGGGCAATCTTATATAATCCATCCCAGTTCGCATCTTCTATAGCCTGCTGATCGAGGGCATCATTTATCGCTAAGTAATCCGTACTAAAAACAATATCGGTTTCAATATGCGTCAGGCGAAATGCACCGTGACCTTTACTGATAATATCGGTAAATAAAACTGCCAGACAGCTAAGCGCAAACAGTATGGATAGACGACCAAACCACTGGAAACGTCTCTCTGCTCGATAACGCTTATCGAGTGATTTTTTAATTCTGTTGATCGTTGCAGGTTTACTCATATCGCTCTCGATATTTTTTAACAATTCGCAAGGCGAAGAAATTTAATATTAAAGCCACAACAAACAGCATTAAGCCAAGAGCAAAAGCTGCCAATGTTTTAGGGCTATCAAACTCCTGATCACCTGTTAATAAAGTAACAATTTGTACGGTAACGGTTGTTACCGCCTCTAATGGATTGCCGGTTAAGTTAGCGGCTAAACCAGCGGCCATTACCACAATCATGGTTTCACCAATCGCACGTGAAACCGCTAACAACACACCGCCAACAATACCGGGCAATGCGGCTGGGATAATAACCTTGCGAACAGTCTCCGAACGGGTTGCGCCCATCGCCAAAGAACCATCGCGCATTGCCTGAGGCACCGCGGTAATAACGTCATCTGACAGCGAAGAAATAAACGGGATAATCATAATACCCATCACACCGCCAGCAGCTAGCGCGCTTTCTGAAGAGACCGCCAAGCCAAAACTTTCACCTAACTCACGAATATAAGGTGCGACTGTTAAGGCGGCAAAAAAACCATACACAACAGTGGGTATACCGGCTAATATTTCTAGCGCAGGTTTTATATAATTTCGGACTCTAGGGTCTGCATACTCCGCAAGATAAATAGCGGACATTAAACCAACCGGAACAGCGATAAACATCGCGATGGCGGAAATCAATAAGGTGCCAACGAATAATGGCACTGCACCAAAGCGACCGGAGGAACCGACCTGGTCTTCGCGAATAGCGGTTTGCGGGCTCCACTCCAAACCAAAAATAAATTCAAAGGGCGAGACACTTTGAAAAAACCGCAGCGATTCAAATAATACTGAAAGAAAAATACCCGCGGTTGTAAATACCGCAATGCAGGCACAAAATAATAAAAAGTATTTAAACACGGCTTCGACTTGTGGGCGCGCCTGTAATTCTGGCGCCACTTTTTTCTTCGAAAAAATCAAACCAAACGCAGCGAGGGATAATGCAGAAGCCGTCAATGCCCAGCGGCCAAAATCATTGAGTTGCGTTAATTTATCCGCTGCGGCTAATATGTCAGCGCTTTCACCGGCACGAGGTAATCTATCCGCGGCTAAATTTTCAATACGATTCAATAATAAGTTGTAATCAGATTCTGAACTCTGAGCTATAGCTTCAGGCAAAGAGGCCATAACCCACTGGCTGATTAACATGCCTTCAAAGATTGTCCAGGTCGCCAACAAAAACAGCGAAGGTAATACACACCAGAGCGCCGCCTGCATACCATAGTAAAAAGGTAATGAGTGTAAATGGCGAATGCCGCCTAAGGGTTTTGCCAACGCCAATGAACGGTTGCGACCGGACACATACGCCAACACACCTAGACCAACCAATAAAACAAATAGACTCGTAACTTGCATAGCAGTTTATTTCACAACATTTCAAACTGAGATATAGAAAGCCCAATACGCTTTAAGTATTGGGCCAGATTAAAACACTCGTTATTGCTAACTAGTGAAGATCACCGTCTTGCATAACAGTCAAAGACTGAGCACTTTTGGCAGCAGCTCTACGGATATCGCTAGCCATTGGGATCATGCCCTTATCTGTTAGATAACCTTCTTCGCCCCATGCTTT
>CALBVI010000040.1 GCA_937969395.1 uncultured Spongiibacteraceae bacterium
CGTGGAAATTATCCGTCACTAAAATCATACCGAAGGTGATGATCAATAACATACTGATAAAGCTTACGGTTTTTGCCTTGCGGGCGAGTAACTCTAGAATGCTGTCCATCTTAGATAAGTACCAAGCCGACAGCAGGAAGGGGATGGCAACACCAATAGCGAAAGTTAACATAATACCAGCACCAATAACCGGACTGCCGATAGCTCCCACGTAGATAATAAGCGTTGCGACTATGGCGCCACCAAAGCAAGCGGTACAGCCAAGAGCGTAGCCCATGGAAATGAGTAGGGCCCCAGTGATATCTTTGGCGCTATCAGCTCGCATTGCTCGCTGGTCGGGGATCTTGCAGACCATATTACGTGTGCCGCGAATACCGACCCACAGCCCCATGGTGATAACTAAAATACCAGAAACAATGGCGACGATGCGGCTATGTTCAGCGAAGATAAGCTGAGCCGAATGACCTACGCCACCGATCAGTGCGCCGGCAAGGGTGTAGAGGATGACAAAGCCGGCGACAAAGGCCAGCGCTACCTGCATAATTTTACGGCGGATATGAGGGGTTATCTCCCCAGATTTCGACCCATCACCAGGTACCGTTGAAAAGGAACCGACAATGGAACCAAAGACAACCACAAGCTGAAGCAAGCAGGGCGTCAAAACAGCCGACAGTAATCCGGCTCCCAATGCCAGTACAGCAACAGGTGTGATGTCAGCACGTGATGTTAGCGATTCAGGCAATGCATAGGGGCCATCCCACTGGCCAACAAACGTCAGCTTTTGACTACTACCCAAATAATAGTTTGAGACAAACAGCTTGACTGATTCGTAGTCGTTGAGGTTAACCAGCTCACCGTTGGGGCCACGTTTGGGAATACTGTAGATACTGATTCGATGGTGTTCGGCATTCCTAGGCCCAATTTGCACGTCGGGCTTATATTCGAGCTCGCCTAAATGCAGTGTTACCTCAGGTAGTTCAAAGCCCAGTTCGCCTTCATGGATACTCTCGTTAACAAAAAAAATAAAATTTCGATCGGGACGCAAGCTACCAATGGTTGAAGCCTGATCAACATATTGGAAAAACTCATCGGTGGCAAAGGTAGCCGTCAGCTCCAAATTGGGGTGATCTACTAACGTGCGGCTCAGATACTGAGAGACTCTGCCTGCTTTGGTCATGCGCGCATTGTCACCAACGCCGCTAAGCATGTCGCGGCCCTGAATTAAGTAGGGAAACACCAGCCAAGCGGAGGCGATGACTAAACTAACTAGCATGACCGTGGCGATTCGTGGGTAATCAAGCTTCTTTATTGATGAGGTTGTCATTTTCTTTTACTACCTTACTGAGGTATTTGTTGCTTTATTTCATTGCCGCAGAAATGTCTTTGGGGTCCGCATTAATAGCAAATACCTCAATTAAGTCGCCTTGTGGGGAGATAAGAAAGGTGCCTGGTGAATGCTGAACAATGTAGCTATCAGGCGTTTTGGTAACAACAAAGCTGACGTTGAAATTTTTGGCTGCTGCCGATACTTGCTGATGACTTCCGCCTAATCCAATCATGTTGTCGCCAAAATGTTTGGCATAATTACTGGTTATTTCGGGTGTATCACGTTCAGTATCAACGCTGATAAAGACACCAACAGCTTCTTTATCTGAGTTCTTCAGAGCTATTGCCATATTCGCAGCCATTACCGGACAAACATCCGGGCAAAAGGTGAAGCCAAAGGCAACGAGTACATTTTTACCAAGGAAATCAGTTCGCTGTACCAGTTCGCCATCACCATTAAGTAGTTTGAACTCTAAACTCATATCAGCAATTGACGAGGCTTGTCTAAAGCCCTTAAGACCATTCGCCTCATTAGGGCTTTGTGTAGTATGAGCGTGCGGAGTAGCCGTCTGCGCGACAGCGGTGCCGACAAAAATGCTGAGAAGCATATTCATCACCACCGCTACAGATACAACTTGTAGTCTATTTAATTCCAATATGACCTGGGCTCCAGTTTTAACCCTAGCTTTCTATAGGCGTGGTCTAATCACTTAAAGGATTGCCCGCCGCTGGGTTAATGCCGTTATGGAAACCGCCTTGATCACGGACTACTAACGGTTTACCTTTTTCGTCATATTTCACCCAAACCAAGCCGTGTGGATCACCGTTGTAAGGCATGTCCATTCGGTCAATCTGCTCATGGGTTTTTGCATCAAATACATAAATTCGGCCTTCACCATTACTGGTAACCCACATTTCTTTGCCGTTGGGAGAAAGCAATACATGATCCGATTGATAACCGGAGAATAGTGTTGCTATGGCACGACCATTTTTTGCATCTACAACTGAAAGCGTGCGGCCAATCTGACCGGATGACTCTCCCTTGTTAGACACCCAAAGCTCGGTCTCATCAGCGTTCAAAGTAGCAGCGTATGGACCGATACCTGTCGGAGCAGACCAGACTGTTTCGCCGGTCGCTGTATTGATTTTACTGACTGAAGACGACGCAGTAGGCACGTAGATGTGCTCGCGGGCCGAATCGATAGTAATCCAATCACCGCGATAACCTTGGTGCGGGTATTCGTCGACAACTTCCCAAG
>CALBVI010000041.1 GCA_937969395.1 uncultured Spongiibacteraceae bacterium
TAGATTTGCCGGCCCCCATGGGGCCAACAAGAAATACATTTGAAGAAGATTTCATAAGACTAAAAACTGCAAGGCAAACAACTTAATCGATTAATGTATCCGCAAGAATACGAGGTGTAATAAAGATCAACGTTTCCGTCTTTTCTTGCGTCACTGAAGTATATTTAAACAAACGGCCAACATAGGGTATATCACCTAAGACTGGTACTTTAGACTCAGACTCTACATCAACAGTACGGAACACACCGCCCAATACGACCGTCTCACCATTACCGACCAACACCTGAGTGGTTAACTCCGTAGTATCAATAGTAGGAATAGTGCCACCCGTTCCCGTAGAAACTAAGTCACCTATAGAGTCTTGCGATATCTGCAGATCCATAATGATACGGTCATCTGGCGTAATGCTCGGCGTTACTTGAAGCTGTAAAACGGCTTCTTTAAAAGAAACTGTTGTCGCGCCATTAGCTGATGACTCCTGATAAGGAATTTCCGAGCCTGATTTAATAATAGCTTCCTGCTTATCGCCAGTAATAACCTTGGGCTGCGAAACGATTTCACCTCGGCCCTGCGACTCAAGCGCGCTCAACTCCATTTGCAGCATAATATCATCAGTTACATAACCTACCGCAAAGCTACCTGTTGAACTAGCCACACCAAGATCGACATTCAAAGGAGATGGGTTTGTAATAGGCGAAGACAGAGCACCACCTGATGCAATTTCTATCGCAGCATCTGCAACCGAGTTAATACTATCGGTGATAGAAGCATTGTCGCCACCGAAATATAAAAGATCTTCACCACCATTAACTGCGTTAATGCCACCAATACCCCACTGCACACCCAACTCCTCACCAAAGTTAGAATTAGCAATTACTATCCTAGCTTCAATCAATACTTGACGTACAGGTACATCTAGCAAGCGAATAACCCGGCGGAACTCTTCTAATTTTTGAGCAGTTTCAGTCACCAATAATGAATTAGTACGCCCATCAACCAAAATACTACCACGTGCAGATAATAAACTTACCGTGGATGCACCTCCGCCGCCTTCAGCATCGGCACTACCACCACCATCAGCATTAAACAAAGCATATAAATCTGCAGCATCCGCATAACGAACCCGGATATATTCTGTCTGTAGCGGGGCCAACTCTTCAATTTGCTTGTTATTTTCTATCTCTTGACGCTCGCGTTCGGCAATCTCAGATGCGGGGCCAACCATAAGCACATTACCGCTCTGACGCTTATCTAACCCCTTGGTTTTTAACACAAGATCTAAAGCCTGGTCCCAAGGTACATTTTGTAAACGTAAAGTTATACGACCAGAAACAGTATCGCTAGCCACTAAATTAAGACCGGTAAAATCAGCAATTAACTGTAATACTGCTCGTACTTCAATGTCTTGAAAGTTAAGTGATAACTTCTCGCCTACGTAGGCGAACTCCTTTTGGCGAACCTCCAACTCTTCATCAGTTAAAGGCTTAACACTAATTACATATTCATTATCTGTTTGATAGGCTAGATAGTCATAATCACCTTGCGCCCTAAGAGAGAACAGCGAACCATTAGACGAAGGCGTTGCCTCAATAGACTGCACTGGCGTAGCAAAATCGCTAACATCATAACGACGCTGCAAGTTCTCTGGCAAATTAGCGCCATCAAAATCTACCTTAATATATTCGCCCTCAACAAATACATTAATGCCCGCCTCAGGGGAGTTCATATTAATGACTAAGCGACCCTCACCAGCATCACCACGGCGAAAATCAACACCAACAATTTCATTTTCAACAGACCCAGCAGTTTCTACTTTACTGGCCATAACCGCAGCAGGCAGGCTGTTAGTAGTTGCAGGCTTGAGATAATCTCTTGCACCAGCGTCGCCAATTTCTACAAAAAGACTATTCCCTTCAATACGCGTCTGATAGGGCGCTAACTCAACCATATTTAAAATTACACGTGTCCGATCTCCTGACTCTAAAATCACCGCGCTACTGGCATTACCATTTGATAGGGCATATTTCTTTTGCTCTAACTGACTGGCAACTCCAACAAGATCAAGCGCAATACGAGCAGGTCGTTCGATGTTATAGCCTTGAGGCTCAGGGGGAACATCATTAAAGTCCAAACGTACTTCAAACCGACCATCAGGCTGAGTACTGAAATCAACCCCCGTCAAATCTACTGCCGACACTAGACCCGCAGAAACCGTCATAAACATAGCAAGAATTATCTTCAAACCAGCGGCCGCCCCAAATTTATTTGCTTTTTTATTCAAGCAAAACTTCTGCTTATATGCGATTTCCATGAAGCTCTCCGCCATTACTATTCTTCTGTTGTTTTTAACTTGAGGATTCTAGGGCGTTCAACCCAACCATCAACCCCATTAGGAACAATCTCAATCACCGAGATATATGTCTCGCTTGCCTCAACGACACGACCGTGATTGCGCCCCATGTAATTATCTTGCTTAACCCTATGTACGCCGCCTTCATCATCTTCTAGCAGAGCCCACAAAGTATCATTTTGTTGCAACGTTCCAACCATCGAAAGATTTTCAATACTAAATTGCTCAAGGTATTCTTTTGCCCTATTTTCATCAGGGTTAACTGTGCTAGCCATCTGCAAGCGAGTAATCTCAGTCACTTCAATTGGCCGCTCAAAAGGACTGCGTGAACCTGTCGCGCTATAACTAAATGCTTTATAAGCTTTAAAAGCAGGGATAGGTTTAATCAAACCCGCAGGGCGAGACTTTTTCTCAGACATGAAATTATCAAGATCTTGGTAATTTCCACCACCACAGGCACTTAGTATTAGAGATGTAAGAACTATTAAATTTATTTGAAGTAGATTACTAGGCATCTTCTGACTCCAAATCTTTGTAGCGATAAGTCTTTGCCGTTATTTTCATCGTTAAAGTATTTATATTATTAAGATTAATATCGAAGTCATGTAAGGTTACAATTCTTGGCAACCCGGCAATACCGCTAACAAACAACCCTAAGTCGTGGTAATTGCCACTGACGACTATTTCAATAGGTAGCTCAACGTAAAACTCCTCTTGGCGCTCGCCCCCCAAAGTAATACTTTCTATTTCTAAACCACTTTCCAGCCCCTTATTGGTAATATCTTCTAACAAACCCGGGACTTCTGTATCACTAGGTAACTGACTAACCAAAGCCCCGAAAGACTCCTCCATTTCAACCATTTGCTTACGATAAGCATCTAAATTTGTCGCTTGAGCAGCTTTAACCCCAAACTGATCTTTTAATCGCTGCTCTTGAGCTTCCACATCGGCTAAGCTCTGCTGTAAATCCTTCACATTGTAAAAATAACCCGCAGCCAAAACACCAACAAATGCCAATACCCAGACAATAACTTTAATTGGCATTGGCCAAGAGCCAATATTCTCGACATCTAAATCATTGACATCAAATTCTTTAAGTTCCTGTAACACATCCTGCATCGCCATTAGTTACTCCTCCCCACTATCAATCGACGGAGTACTAATATTAAACGTCAAACCAAATTCACTCGCCTGCTCGCCGAAGCTCGGATCAGCTGTAACAGCATTTAAATTAGGCTCTGCAAACCACTCAGAACCATCTAGCCGCCTCATTAAACTCGATATACGATTATTAGACTCAGCAATACCTGTTAATTGAATTTTGTTCGCACTACGATTTAAATCTTGGTAAAAAACGCCATCAGGTAGAGTACGAACCAACTCATCAAAAATACGCACAATAATTGGGCGATTACCCTGTAATTGTTGAATCACTGTCATCCTGTCCAACAACTCCTGCTTTTTCTTTTCCAAGCTTTGAATTTCTTCAACCTGCTTAGTCAATTCCGTAATCTGCTTTTGCAAATAGCTATTGCGTCCCTTTTGTCCGTCTATAGCAGAATTAACGGCTGTATGCGCGACAAAAACCAACACCAACGCCAGTACTGCAACACCGCCCAAAACGACGAGAAAGGCTTGCTTGAGTTCCTGCCGCCGCTCTTCACGCCATGGGAGTAAATTAATATTAGCCATTATTCAAAACTCCTTAATGCCAAACCACAGGCAATCATCAAAGCAGGAGCATCATTACTTAACGACATAGTATCAACCTTGGAGCCAACAGCCATATCCGCAAAGGGGTTGGCGATAACCGTTTCCGTTCCTAACTTGTCCTGTACTAGCTCAGCCAAACCGGTCATCGAGGCAACACCTCCGGCCAATATGATCTGATCAACATCATTATATTGGCTGGAAGAAAAGAAAAACTGCAACGAGCGTGTCACTTGCTGAACAACCGCCTCTTTAAAAGGCTCCAGCACTTCGGGTTCATAATCATCAGGTAGGCCACCTTGCTTTTTAGCCAAGCCGGCCTCATCGAGAGAAAGACCGTAACGACGTTGAATTTCTTCAGTTAGTTGACGACCTCCAAATAGCTGCTCACGGGTATACACCGTTTGTCCATCAACAAGAACACTTAGTGTTGTCATCGTAGAACCAATATCTACTATCGCAATAGCACTATCTTCATCGCAATCTAAATTTGATCGTATCAATTCAAAAGAGCGCTCAATGGCATAGGCTTCTACATCAACCACTTTTGCAGTAATCTCGGCCATTTCTAAAGCATCAACTCTCAATTCAACATTTTCGCGTCGACAAGCAGCTAACAGCACATCAACTCTTTCTTCGCTGTTATCAGATTCACCTTGAACCTCAAAATCTATCGCCACTTCATCCAATGGATAAGGGATGTATTGATCAGCTTCCAAGGTAATTTGTGTTTCCATACTGTCATCATTCAAGCCATCGGGCATTTCGATAAGCTTGGTAATGACAGCAGAACCCGCCACAGCAACCGCAGCAGTTTTCAATTTACTCTTGGAGAGCTTATGCACCTTAGCGATAGCTTCGGCAACTGCTTCAAGCTCAGCAATATTCTTTTCGACCACAACATTGGGCGGCAAAGCAGCAACTGCATAGCTCTCAACACGGTATTGCTCACCGTTTTTGCTGATTTCTAATAGCTTTACCGAGCTTGAACTGATATCCAAACCCAATACAGGTATAATTCTCTTTTTTCCAAATAAACTGCCTAACACAGTGATTTTCCTATTTGCATCCGTAACTTAGAGCGAACTTTTATAAGTTACATTAAATATCACGTATGGGGATTACGCAAATTAATCGTTATAAAAAGTGCTTATAATTTCACACTTTGGCAAACTAACTTGAAGTAAAGTATCGCTCAGCATTTATTACAACCGGAAAAGTATGTCTCATATCACAAAATTCACCAGAATCACTCTTTGGTTAACACTGGCTGCCGCAACAGGCTCCATTCTTATTCTAGCCGGAGCTTATTTATACCTTAGCCCCAAACTACCACCTGTCGACGCCCTCAGAGACGTACAATTACAAACACCATTACGTGTTTACACCGCAGATTACCAGCTAATCGGAGAATTTGGTGAGCAGCGCCGCACACCGATTACATTTGACCAAATACCATCAGATTTTATCAACGCCCTTCTCGCCATTGAAGATGACGGGTTTTACGAGCATCACGGCGTCAGCGTCAAAGGCTTACTTAGAGCAGTTGTAGAGCTAGCCACTACCGGCTCAATTCAAACAGGCGGCAGCACCATAACCATGCAGGTTGCGAAGAATTATTTCCTCTCTTCCAAACGAGTTTTTTCCAGAAAATTCAATGAGATACTGCTAGCGCTACAAATAGAACAAGAGCTTAGCAAACAGGAAATCTTAGAACTCTACGTCAATAAAATCTTTCTCGGAAACCGCGCTTACGGCTTTGAAGCTGCCGCCCAAGTCTACTACGGCAAATTACTTTCAGACCTTTCATTAGCCCAATGGGCGATGCTTGCAGGACTACCCAAAGCACCCTCGACATATAACCCGCTCGTCAACCCCGCTCGCGCATTAGAGCGACGCAATTATATTTTAAGTCGCATGAATGAGCTCGACCACATTAGCGATGAAGACTACAGCGCTGCCGTCAATGAACTAATCACCGCTGAATTTCACGGCTCAAAACTCGATCTTAATGCTCCGTTTGTTGCAGAAATGGCCCGCAAAGAACTCTTAAGCAAATATGGCAACAAAATTTATACCGCAGGCTATATCGCCTACACAACAATCAACAGTAAAATGCAGAATTCAGCCCAACAAGCGGTTATCAATGGCTTAACCGCCTACGATGAACGTCACGGTTATCGCGGACCCGAGCAACAATTCACTCCCCAGCCAGACGAACAATTATCTAACGAAGACGACACTACAAATACCACCGATAGTTTTGAGCAAGAAGCATTAAGAAAGGATCGCTGGTTACAAATTCTAGAAAATCAAAAGACATACAACGACCTCATCCCTGCAATCGTTACAACTATCAACGAAGATTCCTTCACCGCCATTCTAGAAGATGACAACGAAGTGATTGTCGAATGGGAAACAGGGATTAAATCTGCTCGCCCTTTCATCACTATTCACCAACGAGGACCTGCACCCAAGCAAGTCAGCGACGTTGTCAGCATAGGCGACCTAATAAGACTCAAACAAAATAGTGATGGCATCTGGAAAATCTCTCAAATTCCTAACGCTCAAGCAGCCCTAGTATCTTTGGATGCAAGCAATGGCGCTATCCTAAGCTTGACCGGAGGCTTTGATTATCAGCTGAGCAAATTTAATCGTGTCACCCAAGCAACGCGACAGCCTGGCTCCAACTTTAAACCCATTATTTATACCGCTGCAGTAGCCAACGGCTTTACCGCCGCTAGCATCATTAACGACGCGCCTATCGTTTTTGATGATGCCAGCCTTGAAAGCACATGGCGCCCCACGAACGATGGCGGCAAGTTTAAAGGCCCAACTCGATTGCGCAGCGCACTTTACACCTCAACTAACCTAGTCTCTATTCGATTACTAAGAGAGCTGGGCATCAGCAAAGCCATCAATTACGTCAGTCGCTTTGGCTTCGATAGCTCACAGCTACCCAAAGATCTCTCTCTCGCACTCGGCAGCCATTCTGTAACACCTCTACAGATAGTAAGTGCATACTCCGCTTTTGCTAATGGCGGGTTCAAAATCAACCCATACCTTGTCGAAAGAGTCGAACTAGTTGATGGGCAAATACTCCATCAAGCCACCCCCGACACCGTCTGTACTCACTGCGAAAAGTCGCCCGCCGACGAAGTTCCCGCCGAAGACGCTGCTAGCGATATAGAAGAGATGGCTACTATCGAAGATATTCTCGATCAATCGCCTGACGATGAAATAGCTGAGCTACCAATAGCAAAACGTATTATCGAGCCACGCGTCGCCTACATCATGGACAGTATATTGCGCGACGTTATCAAGAAGGGAACTGGCCGCCGCGCACTAAGCTTAAACCGTAATGATTTAGGCGGTAAAACCGGCACCACCAACGGCCCTACCGACGTTTGGTTCTCAGGTTATGGCGGGGGCATAGTAACAACCACTTGGCTTGGCTTCGATAAAAATAGCGAGCTGGGCAATCGTGAATACGGCACATCTGCGACACTACCTATCTGGATTGAATATATGCAGACAGCATTGCAAGGCAGACCTGAAGTCACACACTCTCAACCCGAAGGCTTAGTCACGGTAAAAATTGACCCGACGACAGGCTTACTCGCCAAACCCGGTCAGAAAAACGCTATCTTTGAGATTTTTCGTGAAGAGTTCGCACCGCAGGAAGAAGCTGACAACAGTGTCATTGGCATAGAAAACATCCAAAACGATACGATACTAGAGCAAGACTTATTTTAAGTTAACAACAGCTATAGCGCCTTGTATTAACAACACTTAGAGGCAGCGGTCTAAAAAAGTTATCAACCTAGACTGCCTCTAAAGCTTCCGTTAATTTACTAACTGCCACCACTTCCATCCCCTTAATCAGCTGCTTAGGCATATTCCCCCTAGGAACAATCGCACGAGTAAAACCATGCTTGGCTGCCTCCATAATTCGCTCTTGCCCACTGGGGACAGGACGAATTTCACCAGATAATCCCACTTCACCAAACACCACTAGGTTCTGCGGTAAGGGCCGATCACGAAAACTCGAAACAATTGCTAGCAAAAGTGACAGGTCAGCACTTGTTTCTAGCACTTTGACACCGCCAACTACATTGACAAAAACATCCTGATCACCAACCTGCAAGCCGCCATGACGATGCAATACTGCCAACAACATCGCCAGCCTGTTCTGCTCTAAACCAACCGCAACTCGCCTCGGATTGGCAAGCTGGGAATCATCGACCAAAGCCTGAATCTCAACTAACAAAGGCCTAGTCCCTTCCCACACGACCATTACCACACTACCGGATGAGACCTGACTATCACGGGACAAAAATATTGCCGATGGGTTTTTTACCTCCTTTAAACCCTCTTCCGTCATTGCAAAAACACCCAATTCATTAACCGCACCAAAGCGATTTTTCTGTCCTCGCAAAGTTCTAAATCGACTATCGTCACTCTCCTCCAACAAAATAGAGCAATCAATCATATGCTCCAGCACCTTTGGCCCTGCCAAACTCCCGTCCTTCGTCACATGCCCCACTAAAAATAAAACGGTGCCGGTCTGCTTGGCATATCGCGTCAAATAGGCCGCACATTCACGGACTTGCGATACACTACCAGGCGCTGAAGTCACATCTTCGCTATGCACAACCTGAATTGAATCAACCACTAGCACTTTCGGCTTTAACACTTCTGCCTGCGCGCAGATCGCTTCAATATTGGTCTCTGACAGCATATTTAATTTATCTGTAGGCAAACCTAAACGCCGCGCTCGCATAGCCACCTGCTGCAGGGACTCCTCACCTGTCACATATAACGCGGGGACATGCTCAGCGAGATAGCACATCGTTTGTAGCAATAAGGTGCTCTTGCCCGCACCGGGATTACCGCCAATCAGAATTGCCGACCCATGCACCAACCCGCCACCTAATACACGATCGAATTCACCC
>CALBVI010000042.1 GCA_937969395.1 uncultured Spongiibacteraceae bacterium
CTTCAGTCGTATCAAAATCCGTACCTACTAAAATATCCGAACTAGAGTCTAAATTAAATTCCAACTCAACCTGCTGAGTCATCTCCGGAGAAATAGTCTCAGTCCGAATTTGCAAGTTTTCTGGCGTTCCCGATTGAATTCCACCGCTATCATCAGCAGGGTAACCTTGCAAAATAGCGTTGTTATTAGCAACGACAAAACCATCATCATCCAAACCAAAATAACCGGACCTTGAATAGGTAGTTGAACCACCATCATTCAACACAAAAAAGCCACCGCCATTAATGGCTAAATCCAATGCATTATCCGTAAAAGAAATATTACCTTGATCAAATTGCTGGGCAATATCAGTTACCAACACACCACTACCCGATTGAGAGCCGCCAGCACCAATTAAAGTACTCGCATAAAGATCACCAAATTCTGCTCGTGATTTTTTAAACCCCACAGTACTAGCGTTAGCAATATTATTACCCGTTACCGCGAGCTCTTCGTTCGCAGCCCTAAGGCCACTCAGCGCCGTATTAAATGACATGATTTCTACCTCTCAATAAGGATTCGTTATTACTACTTAATTAAGCAACTACTTAATCTAAACTCATCTATAAATTAAATTATAAAATTTCTTTCACACTCGATAATGACGCCGAACCAATACCCGCAAGGTTTAATGTCATCGTTCCATTGGCACCAACACTAACACTATCAACATTGGCACTCATTTGCGTAGGCAGCTGCACCGCCTGATCGTTATATGAAGCAAGATACTCAACCCTATAATTGCCACTCTCAAGATCATTGCCAGAGCCATCAGTGCCATCCCACTCAAAGTCCATTTGACCATCAACGGTGGCATCACTCACATCAACCGAAGTCATAAAACTCGTTGATACTAGCTGACCACTACTACTATAAATATTTCGGGTTAAGCTTTCTGGTGCCACCTCAATATCAACTGTTCCAGAAATGCTGTCTCCGGAAGACAAGTAAGCAGTATCTGTCTCTACTGTCACTGACCGGCCGACTAATGCTGACGCCTGCAAAGCTTGACTAGACTGAAAACTAGCAGCCATTGATTCAACAGAATTATTTAAGCTATCAAGACTTTCTACCGATGTGAATTGCGCCAATTGTGCGACGAATTCACTATTGTCTTGCGGCTCTAACGGATTTTGGTTTTCCATTTGAGTAATCAACAACTCAAGAAAGACATCACGCCCCAGCTCACTTGTCGACGTATCATCAGAAGCCGTTTTAGTACTTATCGCCAAATCATTAACAAGACTTGTATTTATAGTGCTATCAGCCATCGCTTTATACCTTAAACTTTTTACTACCGAGGATCGAACACATCACCGACCCAACCTTTTATTTCATGCATTCATTAATGAGTCTGTGTATTTACCAACCCATAATTTTACTGGCCGTTTTACTGGCCTAGTGACAACAAGCCACGCGCCATCGTTTTCGCCGAATTCATAATCTCAACATTCACCTGAAATGATCTTGATGCCGAAATCATATCTGCCATTTCTTCTACAACATTTACATTAGGATAAAAAACATAACCCTCTTCATCGGCTTTAGGATGACCGGGTTCATAACGCCGATTTAGCGGCGCATCTGACTCAACAATATCAACAACCTGAACGCCTACTGCCGCCTCATCACTCATACTCGAAAATGGCGAGCCAGTACCCGATAAAACACTTTGCTGCACCGATGAAAATACTGGATGCCTTGCTCGATAAACTTCATCAACACTACTGCTAGCAGCTTCTGCATTCGCCAAATTACTTGCGGTCGTATTCAAACGAATACTTTGAGCTGACATCCCAGCACCTGCTAAATCAAAAACACCCATTAATGACATTAGGACTCTCCCTTAATAGCATTACTTAAACCTTTGAATTTATTACTGAGAAACTGAAAACTTGCCTGAAACTCCATCGTATTTTTTGCGAAGCGTGTCATTTCTGTCTGCTCATCAACGGTATTGCCGTCCAGTGATGGCTGTAGAGGATTGCGATACATAAGCTCAGGCTCAAAGCTCGAGCTAGATGGAGCAATATGCTGACTATTGGTTGCCTGTAACCGACTACCATTGGTCAATTCGCCGTTAAGCACCGCACTAAACTCAATATCTCTGGCCTTATAATTAGGGGTATCGGCATTAACCAAATTGTTTGCCAGTACTTCTGTTCGCTTAACTCTAAATTGCAGCGCCTGCTCATGAATACCTAAAGCGTTATCAAAACTAATCGCCATTATCTCTACCCGCTATTCGACTGACACTATTTAAATAAACTTCACATGTCATAAAGCAAGGCACATGCCAACGACGCAAGTTATTGATTATTGGAGATATAATTCGTTTTCACCACTATAAAAGCGGCAACGGCATGCCGCTATAAGCACACCAGCGGCAAGTAGTAGTAAACCGACCCCGTCATAAGAGTTAGGGAGTTAGGGAGTTAGGGAGTTAGGGAGTTAGGGAGTTAGGGAGTTAGGGAGTTAGGGAGTTAGGGAGT
>CALBVI010000043.1 GCA_937969395.1 uncultured Spongiibacteraceae bacterium
GTCTTCTAACAACCATTGCTCATCGGCTAGTGTTTGACTAATAATTTGCTCAGGCGCTAACAACTCTTCAATGGCATCGTCAGTCACTGCCGCTAATTTAGCGGTGACAGAATAGACTTTCGGCGCATCCAAAACGTATTGATGTAAATGCCTGTCGGGAAAACCGGTGATTGAAGAGCGCGTGTTTCTAAACAGTACGCGGCCAGTACCGTGACGATCTAATAAGTCACTAATAATAGTGTCGATGGCGCTGCTGAAATCTGCCGTTTGCTCACCAATTAATAAAGCCGTTAATGGTGCAACTGCATCACGGCCTAAATAGCTTTCTAATTGCGCAAGTAATTCAGGTTGTTGCTGTAATTGGGTAAACACATCCTCAGCTAATAATTGCTGGACCAAGGTATTAACCGGCTGATGTTTATCTTCCTCTTCAATAAACGTACTTAAATCGTAATAGCGATCAGGGTCGAGTAAACGCAGTCGAGCAAAATGACTTTCCACCCCCAGCTGCTCTGGTGTTGCCGTCAACAATAATAAGCCGCGAGCCTGTCTAGATAGAGACTCTATGGCATTGTATTCAGGGCTACTCTCGGCCTCGCTCCACTGCAAATGGTGGGCTTCATCAACAATTAATAAATCCCACGGTGCCGCCATTGCCTGCGCATGCCGGTTCTCACGCTTGGTCAAAAAAGACAGCGTACATAAAACTAACTGCGCGCTTTCAAAAGGGTTATAAGCTTCGCCATCACTCTCTTGCTCAGCCTTTTCACGTTCTGCTTCTGCCTCTTCACTATAATAGTCATCACCCTCGCCCCCAGTCTCTTCCAAACCTTGGCAGCGCTGTTCATCTAAAATGGTAAAAGACAGATTAAAACGGCGTAGCATTTCAACCAGCCACTGGTGTAATAAACTATCAGGCACAACAATTAACACGCGCTTAGAACGACCACTAATGAGCTGTTGATGCAAGATCAAACCAGCTTCGATGGTTTTACCTAAACCTACCTCATCCGCTAATAATACTCTTGGCGCATAACGGTTAGCAGCTTCGCTTGCTATATATAATTGGTGAGGCAATAACTGTACTCGTGCACCTAGCAAACCACGTACTGGTGACTGTTGCTGATGGCGAATTTTTTCTAAGGTTTCGCAGCGCAGCTGAAAGGCGCGGCTTTTATCAATTTGACCGGCAAATAATCGATCCTGCGGCTTGCTGAATTGAACAAAACTATTCAAGTCTAACTCAGGCAGAATAATCTGTTCGCCATCAGCATCAATACCGCTATAGATAAGAAAACCGCGGTTGTCCGCAATGTCATTAATCGTCATTAGCACGCCGTCTTCACTACTAACCTCTTGGCCAACCTCATAACGTACTCGACTGATCGGCGCATTCGTCATCGCATAGGTACGACGCTCACCCGATGCTGGGAAACTAATTTCAACACGGCGATTACTAATATCGATAACGATACCTAGGCCTAACTCTGACTCAGCATTACTAACCCAGCGCTGACCGGGTACAAACAAGGTTTCTGACACAAACAACTCTCAATTAACTAAATAATGAAACTAATAATAAAACTACAGACTAAACGACTACTTTTTACCCTACTTATTCTAGCTCAACCTATAAAAGCTGTGATGCTAGTAATTGGCGGCGGATGATAAGGGGTAATGGCAAGTGGAACAAGTCAGCTTAAATGCGTAATCTTGACGGTGGCAGCTTAAATTAGAAGATTCTAGCTTTTACTCAATTAAAAACTACGGATTGCGGCACCGGTCTTCTATTATTAACGTAATATACCTAGCCCAATCAATTATTTAGCGGTATTCATGATTAATAATAGAAACTACTCTTTATAGATAATGAAGAGTAGTTTCTACGTACTATTTATTTTCCTCAATGTCAGTTATATGTCAGAGAGAATAATATTTCACCTCATTTAGATTGAAGGCTTTGTCCAATTTAGCGCTTTCTCTATTGATGAAATCATCGCGCCAGCAACATTTTTTCCTGTTGCAGATTCAATCCCCTCTAATCCCGGTGATGAATTGATTTCAAGTAATAACGGACCTTTACTTGATCGTATAATATCGACACCAGCAACTTTCAACCCCATTGTCTTAGCTGCCTTAATCGCCAATTTTCGCTCTTCGGAGGTAACTTTAACAATAGATGCAGTGCCACCACGATGAATGTTAGCTCGAAATTCTCCAGGGGCAGCCGTTCTTTCTATAGAGGCAACAATTTTTCCATCAATGACAAAGCAACGTAGATCTTTACCTTGTGCTTCCTTAATAAACTCCTGTACAAGTAAATTTGCACGTAAAGATTTAATCGCATTAATGACACTTTCCGCCGCCTTCTCCGTTTCCGCCAATACAACGCCGCGCCCCTGCGTACCTTCAAGCAATTTAACAATTAACGGCGCACCACCGACCATATCAATCAAATCATTTGTATCGATAGGTGAGTTGGCAAAACCTGTCGTCGGTATATCCAAGCCATTTTTTTGTAGCAGTTGAAGCGAATAAAGCTTATCCCTTGAAGATGTAATAGCCTCAGAAGTATTGAGCGCATAAACACCCAAACTTTCAAAATGCCTAGTCAATGCACAACCATAAAATGTCAGACTCGGACGAACGCGCGGAATAACAGCATCTAAGTCATTTAATATACGTCCTCCTCTATAGTGAACCTCTGGCTCATTAGCATCGAGTTTCATATAGCATTGCTTGATATTCAAAAATATCATTTCATGTCCACGCTCTTCACCCGCCTCCATAATTCTGCGGTTACTGTACAGCTCAGGATTACTTGCTAGCACGCCAATTTTTAGGCCTTGAGGAGCTTGATCCTGAATGCCATATAATTGCGAAATTTGGCTAGTCGATACATCACCTAATAATAAATTAGCCGCGGGATCTACCAACATGCGCCCACTCATAGCCTCTCGGCCAAGCAACATTCTATAGCCCATTGAATCACGGTTAGAGAGCGTTAATTCAATCTCCCAAATATCGCCGCCTACTTGGACCGGAGCACTAATAACATAGCGTTTTTCTCTATCCCCATTTGAGCTCTTTATATAACGACGATCCACTATCGGGCTTTCGCACCGCATAGTTGTCTTTCTATCATGTTGTATTGGATGAACTTCAAAGCTAACCCATGCTTGACCGTTGCGAATAAATGACTGAATATTAAATGCATGAATAGACGATGTTTTAGCGCCAGAGTCTACCCGTGCTTTAATAGCTGGAATGCTCAAACTAGGAAAGGAACACCATTCTTCACTACCTACAACCAATTTATTGTCATTAGTCATCGAAATCATCTCTGTAATATCGGAGGAAATTAAAACGCGCGCACAATATATTGATTTGAGTGTTTTGTATACAAAAAAATCTCCTTATTATCGTGTTAATTTTCTATTTCAATACGTATCAAAATATATAAAAATCATCTAATACGATATAGCTTTTATTCGCAAACTGCGGCAAAATTCGCCGTCCTTTGCGCTGATCAATGGTCGACTCATAACGTCCTTTTAGCACAAACTTTATCAACTATTGCGTCCTTAGGAGAACCCCATTTGGATCAGCAATATAAAGCCCCCTGGCTACCGCAAAATTCCGCTGAACTGTACGGAATCAATCGCTGGAGTAACGATTACTTCGGCTTATCCAATGACGGCAAGGTCACAGCAAAAACCCTGAATACTGAAGTGCCCTTGATGGATATCGTTGAGGGCATGGTAGAGCGTGACTTACAAATGCCAGTGCTGCTGCGTATTGAAAACATTCTCGATGCGCAAATTATGCGGTTAAACGAAGCCTTTAAAGACGCCATTACGCAATCAAATTACTTAGCGCCTTATCGCGGCGTTTATCCCATTAAAGTTAACCAACAAGCACAAGTGGTAGAAGAAATCGCTGACTTTGGTGCGCGTTATGGTCACGGCTTTGAAGTGGGCAGTAAGCCAGAAATGATTGCCGCACTATCAACACTCGAAGAACCCGGTAGCTTAATTATTTGTAACGGCTACAAGGATCAAGAGTTTGTTGATTTGGGCCTGCAAGCCACTAAGCTAGGTTTTCAATGTTTCCTCGTTATAGAAACACCGACTGAACTGCCGATTATTATTGAACGCAGCAAAGCATTAGGTATTGAGCCTAGCATTGGTGTGCGCGTGAAAATGACCTCTCAGGTTAGCGGTCACTGGAACAGTACCAGCGGTGATCGCAGTGTTTTTGGTTTAAGTACTACACAATTAATCGACGTCGTTGACACTTTGAAACAAGAGAAGATGTTGCACTGTTTACAGCTGTTGCATTGCCATCTAGGATCGCAGATTCCTAATATTCGTGATATTCGCGGTGGTGTTATTGAGGCTTGTCGTTATTATGCAGACCTCGTTAACGAAGGTGCGGCACTCACTCATATTGATTTGGGTGGCGGTCTCGCCGTTGATTACACAGGTGCGCGCAGTAACGACGAGCAAAGCCGCAACTATAGCCTGGAAGAGTATTGTGCTGACATTGTTGAAACCCTAAAGCACACGCTAGATGAATACAGCATTGATCATCCCATTATTGTTACTGAATCAGGACGGGCAACTGTCGCCTACTCTTCGATTTTAATTTTCAATATTCTCGACACTAATACCTTTGAAGCGATTAGCTTGCCTTCGCCTGCAACGGGTGAGCATCACTTATTGATTAAGATGCGAGAAATCCTTGGTTATTTAAACGCTGATAGCGTGCAGGAATGTTATAACGACGCGCATTACTATCGCGATGAAATTCGTGCCTTATTTAAGCGCGGTCAAATTGATTTGCGTTCTCGCTCTGTTGCGGAAAATTTGTTTTTAGATATTCTGCATCGCATTGCTGATTTACTCGAAACCTTAGAACGGATTCCACCGGATTTAGAAAACTTAACATTATCGTTGGCTGATATTTATTACGGCAATTTTAGTTTGTTTCAATCCTTGCCGGATATCTGGGCGATTGATCAACTTTTTCCTATTATGCCGCTTCATCGATTAGATGAAGAGCCAACACGGGAAGCCGTGCTTGCTGATATCACCTGTGACTGTGATGGAAAAATTGATAAATTTATTGGTGAGCACGAAACATTCAGCACATTGCCTTTGCACCCATTAAAAAATGGTGAAGAATATTATCTGGGTGTTTTCCTTGTTGGTGCCTATCAGGAAACTCTCGGTGATTTGCACAATTTATTTGGCGATACCAATGTTGTCAGTGTGCGCTTAAACCGCGACTCTAGTTTTGATTTTGTCAAAGAAATTCATGGCGATACCATTGCCGATGTTCTCAGCTATGTGGAATATCAGCCAGCACAAATGGAATTACGTTATCGCAACACTGCGGAGCGTGCAGTAAAAGAAGGCCGTATTACTGCTCGTGAACGTCAGCAAATGATTAAAACCTTTAAAGCCAGCATGCAAGGCTACACCTATTACGAAAAAGAAGATTAAGGAAACTATAATGACAAAAGTACTCATTATCGGTGCCGGCGGTGTGGGCCAAGTAGTCACACATAAATGTGCACAACTCGCTGACGTTTTTACCGATATCGTGTTAGCCAGCCGCAATGAAGTTAAATGTAAAAAAATTGCAGCACAGCTAGAAAAAAATTATGGCAGAACGATTGAAACTGCACAGGTAGATGCCGACAACGTTCCCGAACTGGTAGCACTTTTTAATCACCACAAACCTTTTATGGTGATTAATGTCGCACTGCCTTACCAAGACCTCACTATTATGGATGCTTGCTTAGAGGCCGGTGTCCATTATTTAGATACAGCCAACTACGAACCTTTAGATACAGCTAAGTTTGAATATAAGTGGCAGTGGGATTATCAAGAAAGGTTTGAAAAAGCAGGGTTGATGGCGTTGCTAGGTTCAGGTTTTGATCCTGGCGCTACTAATATGTTTACCGCTTATATCGCCAAACATTATTTTGATGAGATTCATTACCTCGACATCATTGATGTCAACGGCGGCGATCACGGCTACCCTTTTGCGACTAACTTTAATCCAGAGATTAATATTCGTGAAGTGACTGCTGAATGTCGTCACTGGGAAAACGGCGAATTTATTACGACACCTGCCATGTCAACACAGCAATCGTTCACTTGCCCTGACGGCGTTGGCAGCTACAATATTTTTCGCATGTACCACGAAGAACTAGAGTCTCTTACTAAACATTACCCTAGCATTAAGCGTGCGCAGTTCTGGATGAGTTTTGGCGACAGTTATTTAAAGCACTTGGAAGTGTTAGGCAATGTCGGTATGACCGGCATCGAGCCTATTGAATTTCAAGGGCAGCAAATCGTTCCTATTCAATTCTTAAAAGAATTATTACCAGACCCATCAACACTAGGGCCACGTACTAAAGGTAAAACCTGCATTGGTTGCGTAGTGAGAGGAATCAAAGACGGCAAAGAAAAAACCGTGTATTTGTATAACATCAAAGATCATCAAGACTGTTACGGTGAAGTACAGTCTCAAGCTATCTCTTACACCACCGGCGTGCCAGCGATGATAGGCGCAAAAATGATGGTAGAAGGTATTTGGATGCAGCCAGGGGTGTGGAATATGGAACAATTAGATCCCGATGCGTTTATGGCTGACATGAATGAATATGGTCTGTCGTGGAAAGTGATAGAAGAACCCGGCTTTAATTTAATCTAAAGGTTGCATTACCCCTCATGATAAAAAGCCAAAGTTTTAAGCGGTTTGATTCCTCAAGGGTTCCCTCGCCTTGTTTCGTCGTTGATGAAATAGCGATAGAGAGCAACCTCAGAATTTTAGATCGCGTTCAAAAAGAATCAGGCGCTAAAATTGTAATGGCGTTAAAAGCATTTTCAATGTTTAGCCTAGCGCCATTAGTTGGTCGTTATTTAAAGGGCACCTGCGCTAGCGGTTTACATGAAGCTCGGCTAGGGCGGGAGGAGTTTGGCGGGGAGGTACATACCTTCTCTGCCGCTTATACCGAGCATGATTTAAAAGAAATTTTAACGCTATCTAATCATGTAGTGTTTAATTCTTTTAATCAGTGGCAACGTTTTCAGCCTTTGATTAAATCCGCAAAAGAACAACGCCCGGAATTACAGTTTGGATTGCGTGTTAATCCACTGCATTCTGAAGGTGCCACACCGATTTATGACCCCTGTGCGAAAGGTTCTCGTTTAGGGATTCCTTATCAAGAATTTGACGGCAAAGACTTAAGTGGTATCACCGGTTTGCATTTTCATACCTTATGCGAGCAAAGCTTTGAGCCCTTAGACCGAACATTAGCAGCCATCGAGAAGCAATTTCCTGATCTACTGCCAACATTAGAATGGATAAACTTTGGCGGCGGTCATCACATTACTGATGATAGCTATCCTGTCGAAAAATTAATTGCACGCATTAAAAGCTTCCAAAAAAAATACAATCTGCAAGTGTATTTAGAGCCCGGCGAAGCTATTGCCATTCATACCGGCGTATTAGTTAGTGAAGTGCTGGATCTTACTTACAATGTTATTGACCTTGCGATATTAGATACCTCTGCCACTTGCCATATGCCTGATACCTTAGAGATGCCCTACCGTGCAGAAATTTTTGATGCTGGAGCAAGTAGCGAAAAACAATACATTTATAGGCTGGGAGGACAAACCTGCCTAGCTGGCGATGTCATTGGTGATTACAGTTTTGATCAGGCCTTAACAATAGGTCAGCGTTTAATGTTTGATGATATGGCTCATTACACCATGGTTAAAACCACAACCTTTAACGGTATTAATTTGCCGGCTATTGCCATTTGGAATTCTGAAACTGACCAGCTGCGTATTGTCCGCGAATTTGGTTATGACGATTTTAAACAACGGCTATCATAGCCGGTATTAATAGAGAGGATATGATGGAAGAATTTGATCAACTTGCCGCACCCGGTTATCCGATTTTTTTAGGCTCAGAATTTAAACACCCAAAAGCCAGAGACGCTTTTTTTCATATATTGCCTGTCCCCTATGAAGAATCCGTCTCTTACGGTGGTGGTACGGGTTTAGGCCCCGCCGCTATTCTCGGCGCATCGTGGCAGTTAGAAACCTGGGATGGAAAAAGCAACCCCAGTGAAAAAGGTATCTATACCCACGCCCCCGTCAATGTGAAAGGCAAACCAGAAAAAGTCATTGATAATATCGCGGCGGCCACCAAAAAATTGCTAGATGCAGGCGGCTTCCCTATCGGCTTGGGCGGTGAACATACTGTTACTTACGGCATCATCAAAGGCCTATTAGATGCTGGCATAACTGATTTTGGTGTCGTGCAGATTGATGCCCACGCTGATTTACGCGAAGCCTACGAAGGTAATCCTTATAGCCATGCCTCGGTGATGAAGCGCATTGTTGACTTAGACATTCCTGTTTTTCAATTAGGCGTTCGTGCTTTTTGCGAAGAAGAAAGACAAACCAGAAAAACCTATGAAATTGGTCATTTAGATGCCGACATTTTAGTCCCTAAAAACATTCAATCAATCGATCTACCCGACGACTTCCCCGACAACGTATTTTTTACATTAGATATAGACGGTATGGACCCATCGGTATTCCCCTCAACCGGAACGCCTGTTCCTGGCGGGCTGGGTTGGTATCAAACCTTAGCGATATTTGAGTCTGTCGCGAAGCAATGCAATATTATCGGTTTTGATATTATGGAATTCGCCCCTATTAAAAACTTTCATGCCTATGAATTTTCAGCAGCGCTGCTGACTTACAAAATGATGGGAATTATTGATCGCAAGCATCGAACAAAATAGTTATCTTGCTGGCAAACCACGAAGAGAATAACGATATGATATAGGCTGAAATGTCGTTATGTGTCATGCTTATCGAACCGTCATATGACTGCGATTACTCTCTCATTTACCAAAAGGCCCACAACTCGATGAATTTTTCAGACTTGTCTCTCGCCGAGCAAATGCAACAACTCTATAAACAGTACGGTGAGCTTCCAGGTATAACCATTGAGTTACATAAAGAGTTGCTGGCAATTAATGTTGAAAACAAAGCGGCCAATGCCACGGTATTTTTGCAAGGCGCACAGCTAAGCCACTATCAAATCAATGGCCAACAACCCACGGTATGGTGCAGCGAGCAATGCGATTATAAAACAGGGCAATCGCTACGTGGT
>CALBVI010000044.1 GCA_937969395.1 uncultured Spongiibacteraceae bacterium
CTGATGGCCAACCCTTCCTCAATCTACAGCTACCGTTCACACGCGCTTGGGCATCTATCGGCAATGCCGCTAAAAAATCAGGGTTTGAAATCAACGATCTTAACCGCAGCGAGCGCCAATATTTCATTCAAGCAACACAAGCGCTAAACGAAGACGGTAAAAAACCAGGCTTTTTTGCTTCGTGGTTTGGCAGCTCTGACGACGACCAAGCTAACGGTGAGAAATATTTGCTATCAGTACAAGAACAAAGCAATAACAATGTTCACATCAGCATTAAACAAGTGAACGGTGAATTATTGGAAAAAGCTGATGCGGAACGTTTACTGAAACTGATCAAACGGCATATTACATAATCAAGTGAGCTTACACTTTGCATCTCTTGGTAGCGGCAGTAAAGGCAATGCCACGCTGGTCCAATCAGCTAATGCCCTGCTGCTTATTGACTGTGGTTTCACCATTAAAGAAACCGAGCGACGCCTTGCCGTACTTGGCCTGAGCCCCTCTGATCTTAATGCCATACTTGTTACCCACGAGCACAGCGATCACATCAAGGGCGTTGGCCCACTTGCCCGCAAATATAAGTTACCGGTTTACTTAACGCACGGCACAGGTCAATACGAAGGCGTTAGCAAACTCGTTAATCGCCAGGCGATTAATATTCACAAAACCTTTGATATTGCAGATATCAACATCACACCTGTTGCTGTGCCTCACGATGCACGTGAACCCTGTCAATTTGTATTTCGGTCAGCCCAAAAAACCTTAGGGGTGCTGACTGACATTGGCAGTATTACCCCCTTTGTTATCGAACAATACAAAAACTGTGACGCGCTGATGCTTGAGTGTAACCACGATCCCAGAATGCTTTCGATGGGACCCTACCCTGCATCTTTGAAGTTACGTGTTGGTGGATTATGGGGACATTTAAGCAACCAGCAAGCTGCTGAATTACTCCGCAATATCGACTATCAAAAATTACAGCACTTAGTCATCTCACACATCAGCGAACAGAATAATACTGAAGAGCTGGCGAGATCAGCTATTGATAGCGTGCAAACAACGTGGGAATCACTCATCTTAGCTAATCAAAATGAAGGCATAGACTGGCTAGAGATCATCTAGTCAGTCCATGCCTTATATCTTCAAAAATAAAAAGATAACAAATTAAAGACTTAAAACGTTCAGCAACTCAAAATACTAGTCAATCAAATCATATTGATCGCGGAGAATCTCAATAATCTCTGCTTTAGGATTCTCAGAAAGTACTAATTTTTCACCGGTAATTTTTTCAGCAATATCGACGTAGGTTTTTGAAACTTCCATCAATACCGACTCAGGCAAAGCGTTATCTTTGGCTAAAGCAGTACGCTCATCCATACGGTTTTTATTCAGTAAAATATCTGGCTCAGGGAAGTGGTTAAGCAATAACTGGCGGAAACCTTCCTTAGAATTTTCTACTACCTTACCATTGCGATAAGCTTCGCCATCCCAAATACGAGACGAGTCAGGTGTCCCCACCTCATCCATATAAATCAATTTTTCTTGGCCACTTTTATCAGTGACATAACCAAATTCAAATTTGGTATCAACAAAAACCTGATCCAACTCTGCTAGAGAATGACTAATAACATCGAAACCTTCTGACAATAACTTTTCATATTGCGCGATATCATCTTTTGATTTGAAGTTAAACGCCTCAAAATTATCAACAATATTATCGCGAGTAATATTAACATCATCAACTTCTGGCACACCCGGAATACCGCTCAGAATCCCCTTAGTTGAAGGCGTCATTAATAATTCAGGTAACTTTTGATCTTTTTGTAAGCCGTCTGGAATATTCATACCGCAAAAATCACGCTCACCTTTTTCATAGGAGCGCCACATAGAACCAGTGATATATTGACGGCAAATTGCCTCAATCATGACCGGCCGCGCTTTTTGCACAATCCAAACAAAGGGGTGAGGAATATCAAGAATATGACTATCAGCAAGACCTTGCTCACGAAACAGTTTAAACCAGTGGTTAGAGATAGCATTAAGCGCGGCACCTTTGCCCGGCACACCAGCCATACCACCTTCACCGTGCCATATGCACTCAAAGGCTGATATGCGGTCACTAATCACCATGATAGCTAAGGGTGCATCAATAGCGACGTCATAGCCTTTTTGCTCAATCAAACGACGGCTATCAGCAGCAGTTAACCAGTAAACAGACCGCACTTTACCGCTATGAATAGCGCTATCAGTACGAATAGGAAGATCATTGTTTACCGCCAATACCTTATCAGCAAGACTCATAGTAAATGCCCTGTATCACATTATTAAATATAGATTAAGTTGGTAACTTCTAGAAAACCACGGAGGCTATTGATACCTTTTAAAATAGAACAGAAAAGCAGCAATTTCTAAACAAAGGATTTTAGCAGATCTTGTTGCTGATGCCACAAAAATTAATACTTAAGATCAAGCAAATTAACCCCGCCAGTTACGGTAATATCTCTGCACTTCATTCAGACAGGCAAGCATCGTACGACAATTAACCCTACATATAATACGCATATAGAAGACCACAACAAGCGGCACTCATTAGCAGCGCAACAGATTAATAACGGATTCTTTTATCGCGAAGATATTTGTCATCAGAGAAGAAAATCTCTAACTCAAAGGTTAATGACAGAGCCGCACTAAAGTCATTCTCTCTTTCGAAAGTAAGCTCCGGAACAACTTTCAGATAAAGCCAGTTTTTGTATAGCCGATGCTGCCAAGTGCTACGTACCCAATAGTTAGTTGTCTGTATAACAGGACGACTGTTGGCACTCACAC
>CALBVI010000045.1 GCA_937969395.1 uncultured Spongiibacteraceae bacterium
TCCTGATTCCCTTAACCTGATTCCTGATTCCGGATTCCTGATTCCTGATGTGACCGCAGGCAACGACCCTCACCAATTCCCTGAAATCACTGAGGCTGTCGAGTATTTGAAATGGTATTCAGCCGTCACGGAAATTAGCGAACTGCATATTCGGCGCGATCCAAAATACATGCGGCAGGCGAGAAGCTGGCTCGAGGACGGCGTTACCCGTGACGAATTATCAAACGCGATTCAAGCATCCTACGACCGCCTTAAATCCAAAGGCGACGAAAGCGCACCGCCGCTGATGTACGTTGCCAAAGTTCTGGCCAGTCACCGAGTCGAGGGCACAGTGGTTTCTGCAGGAAAGGGGGTGGAGTCGAACGACGAAAGAGCCGAGCGAATGGCAGGGCCCGAAGCCATGGCAGGAGCGATCAATGAAAACTGAGGAATACAAAATATTCGTCAAGAGCTGGCTGGCTACGAACGACATGCAGCAAGGCAAGCCGCTCAAAGACGAGGCCATCAGGCAGGCCTTCGAGTTGTTGCGTGAATACGAATTCGAGGAGGTTGCCGCTGCGGTGTCTAGGCATTGCCGGCGCAGCGAGTGGATGCCAAAGCCTGCGAACATAATCCAGATTCTGGAGGGTGAAGTACCAGACGGCACGACCATGGTAGGGCTGGCGCTTCAAGCCGTTACGCCGCTGGGTGTGTTTGTTCGAGCGATGTTGGGCCAAGACTTGCGTCAGCTGAATTCGAGGGATTCGGCAGCCAGGGTGAAAATGCACATGCACAAGATCACGCGATTTGTTGAACGTGGGCGTACTGCATCCTACACAAACGCGGATATTCGACTTCTCAGTGGGGCGGGTGTATCGGTGTGCGCACCGTTGTGTGATGGCTTGCCGGGGCCTCGCAGAGTCACCCATGAACGCCTGAAGGAAAGAGCAAACCTTCTAGCGGTCAAGGTGCTGACCGTGACGCCGCATCACGAACTTTCACCAGAGCAAATCAAGTCAAACAAGGCCGCTGCAGATAAAGCGCTGGCCGGGTTGAAGGCCGATGGTTTCCTATGATCAATTACGGCAATACCGACGAGGCTTACCGGCTCGAGTGCTTTGCAAAGGCTATCGTCGCCAAGTTTGAGAATCCTGTGGCTGTTCGAATTTGGCTTAAGGCTCGAGAGAAGAAGGCGAAATCAAAAGACCAGCCGCTTCGAATGGCCCTAAAAAAAGAGCTCGACTTGATCGCATGAATTCAAACAGCCTTCCGGCACCCACAAAATCCCAATCTAAGAACATGGAAGCGCTTGTCGACAAAATCGGTTGTGCGGTTTGTTTGTTCTGTCTGAAAATTGAAGATAGCCCTGGCTGCATTCATCACCTACTGGAAGGCGGCCAGCGGATATCACACGACGCGATCATCCCGTTATGTCATAAGCACCATCAGGACGGCGCGGAAGGCAGGCCTAGCAGACACAGCGTTAACGGTTTGCATGGTGGACTAGATGTGTTTGAAAAGACCTACATGCCCGAATGGGAGCTTCTAGAACGATGTGAGGCTTGGATCGATAATTACTATTACACGAATAGCTTGACCGATGACTGATTTAGTAAAGCCCTACAAGGGCCAGATAAGGTTCGTACGTCCAATGTACGACGGATCGCCCGGTGTTGATTACATGGAGCAGTTCGACGGTAATCGCTGGGTAAAAATAACCATTGTCCTAAGGGAAATGAGCTTTGTTACATGAGTGTTGCATCAATCCCAGCTGTTAGCTGTTAGCGGCCGAGTGGGCTATGGGTTTGATGTTCTGCAGTAGCAGATAAATATGACGTACAGGGAGTAACAACCACCGCAGCAGGCGCTGTCAATAGGGACCTCTCAGCCGTAAGGCTGGCAGTGAGCCTGCACTACCTAACTAGGAATTGTAAATGGACGAACCAAGAGAAGTAACCATAGAGGTACCGGTAGCAATGCCAACGATCAATCAAATGATGGGAATGAATTCTTTTCAATGGAACAAATGCAAACGTTTACTACACGGGTTCACGTACATATCACGCATTACAGAAAACGGCTCTGTGATCCAGACAATCTCAACTGTAAAGCTTGCATTGATGCAGCAGTCGATATGGGATTACTACAGGATGATTCGGCCAAGTGGATCGAAAGTATCACGCACACGCAAATCAAGTCGGCGGACGAAAAAACGGTGATGAAATTTACAGAGGTAGTACCAAGTAATACAGAACCTGTAGATAGTTAATGCAGGCGGTTAACAATACAGTGTTAAATCTCAACCTTCCAATAGTAAGGCGTTTGCATGTATAGCGACTGTGAAGATGTATACGACCATTGGTTCGAAATGATGTTTCGAATTGAATCAGTAGGAAGCAATGACCCAGACGACCCAGGCGGGTGGACGCAATACGGAATAACCGAGCGTACGCTTAGAGACTGGCTTGATATTTCACCTGGTGAGCCTACGCCAGAGATTAGCTATCAAAGCGCAAAACATTTGTACAAGGCTAACGTGTGGGATAAGTTGCTTAGCTTGCGATTGCACCCACTAGCGCACTGGTTTACAGCTGACGCGGTTGTAAATCATGGTTATCGCAAAGCAATAGAACTACTCCAAGGTGGTCACAGTAGTTTGATTGCTGACGGTGATTGGGGCCCTAATTCACGAAGGGCGCATGCTTCCTATGACACGCAAGCGCTTATATTCCTATTTTGTCAGCGATACCGAGAGAATAGGGTTAAGTTCTATTTCGACATCATTGACGAGCGGCCTAAGTCACGCAAGTTCATAGAGGGCTGGATGAACCGTTTGTTTAAGGTTGTCGAGGGTGCATGGCAGGCTGGCCTAATAAACCCGCCTATGGCTGTGTTAGAGCATCACACGAGCGAACCAGCCAATGGTTAACATACAAGTAGAATTCCTACCTCTGTGTATGAAGGGCTGGCGAAAGTACATTCCAGTATCTTGGCGGCGGCGTTCAGTGATGCTTCTGCAGAACGTTACAGCCCACCATCCAGAGCTAGGCGAATTGATGGGGCCAAAGGGTTCTAAGACCGACGGCTCCAGCTGGCCATTCTTTGTTCCTTACACTTCATTCGGTAGCACCTTCGAAGAGGGTGTGATACACGACCAAGCCTATAAGCTGCGCGTGCTACTAAATAAGTTCGGCGGAGCTATTACCGTAAACATCAGCCGCGCCTATGCTGATTTGATTTGGTTTCAATTAGCCAAACCTGATTCGATCCATTACAAGACATCATTTGAATTAGCAGAAGATGCGCCTGATTATGCCTATGCGCTCCTATCACTTATCAAGTATCTAATTGATTCAATCATGCCGGTCATTGGTTATGTCGGCCTACGTTTGTTTGGTTGGTACGCTTGGAACAAACACCGAAAGAACGATCACAGGATCCCACCAAATGAAATCTACTAGACGGCTTTTTATGTTGGGATCTCTGATTCCATTAACAGGGTGTGCTAACAGCGCAAAAGTTCTTAATAGCATCGGCGCCGGCATAGCCGATAGCCCGATCGCTAATTCCCTAGTGATTCAATATGCGGACGCTGAAACCATGGCGTTGATACAGCAACCATTACGCGAGCTTCGCGAATTACACGACGCTGTCGAAATTGCTATTAGGTATCAAGATCCAGAGAAATGGTTCGCGGATAACTGGTTCAGGGTTCAGCGCGCATCGTTCCCTTGGAACATGATTGTTCGAGCGCTGTTACTTCAACAGTCTAGAACTAATGATCCGATACCAGACAGGCTGAATGTGTATAGGGATGATATAGAGGCTGGCTATGGCGTCTTGCAGGAGTACATAAGTAAGCGTGAATACCTGAAGACTATGCTCAAGCTGGCTGCTATTACCGCTCAAATTCTCGCAGTAAAGAAGCAGGCAGAATACATTTGAGTTCTCTGATTAAATCAAGTCTATCCACGTCAGCGAACAAGTGCTGGCGTGTAGTCGTTTCAGACATAGGTTTTACTGGCACCCACACTGTGGAGACCACAGACGGCTCATCTATACCTCAGACGCTGACCGCCACGATAAACGGGCAGCCCGCGGCAATCGGTTCTGATGGGCTTATAGCCGGTCAAACAGTGGATGGTGATCTTCTGTGTTTAAGCCGTCCAGACAATAGTTGTTCTAATTTCATAATCGATAGCGAGTTCAGCGAATGATGAACGGTCAACAGATGGGCGCACCTGAAATTGAAAAGCGCCAAGACCCTATACCTGACTACAGCGTTCGTAAGATCCTGCTAAAGCTTAGAAAGATCGGGATCAATTCCGCATGTGTTGCCGCTGCGATCGATGTCTCGCATACCTGCATATACAACTACACAAAGAAGCGTGACGTCCAGCCAACGCTTAAGAACGGGCTGGCGATCATTAACGTCGGCATTGTCAGGCTTTCAGCGTTAGAGCTAAGAGACTGCATAGATGAAGATTGAAGGCATGACATGGCGCCAGAGCGCTTGGTACTACATAAGTTCAGATTGCAATAAGTGTCGTGGCATTAGGATGACGATACTTGTTTGGTCTGCATTCATTCAGGTGGTTTTTACATTGACGGTAGTGGTATCGTTGGGAGTGTTTCTTTGGTCCAAATAACAGATAGCTTGGTGATTACGCGTGATCCATTTAAGGAACAAATGCAAAACGATTACACGGGCGGAAGCTATGTAAAGAACTTCCTAAATTGGCGAGTCATTGCCGACGATGAAGAGGTCGATATGGATCTAATCCTTGAGGCTTCGACAAGCACAGAGAACAGCGATGCGTATGTCCTTTGGGTGATACGCGATGCTGACGGTATGGCGGTTTTAGATGACGCTGGCAAGCCAAAGGTACGGCGCACGTTGCACGAAGAAGTACGCATTAAGGGAGTTCCGCCGGCATGCACTGGCTGCTCAGAGAACACCCGCAAAGCCCGCCAATCACAGCCTTACTGGTCACTATGAGCGAAGATAGACAAACCCTAGAGCAGTATCTAGAAGGCTTGAAAGATGAGCTCAAAGAACTGTCAAAGGACGTCAACACACAGCTATCGCCTGAAGAGATGGCTGGCGTTGAAATGCTAACGAATAACTTAGTGCGCGATATCAATCGGCGCAAGAAGGGAGCACTATTTAAGTTTGCCGCAGTAACAGCTGTGATGATTAGTTCACTGGAAGCGATAACGCATTCAGAAGATGAAGTTATGCAGATTGGGGGATCAGATGCCGCGAACGCCGATCGCCACTAATGCCGCAGGCGTAATCAAATCACTGGAGAAGATAATCACCAGTGATATACCGTTCGCCGCTAGCCGTGCCATGGGTATAACGGTAGGTGAGGCAGTGCATGCTGCAGAGACAGAGTTCGAACGATACGTGCGCACACAAGGCCAGTCATTAGACCCAGACGATAGCCCGGTCGCACAGTTGGCTAAGAAGGGCCCAGGCAAGGGCGCCATACGTGGTCGATGGCCTAGCAAACGTGACCTGCAAAACCCTAGCAAAGCGCCGGATGCTTTGGTGTACGTGGTTAACACTACCCGCAATAGAGGGCGGTTTGATCTAGTGGATGAACTGCACCCGCTTGTATTTGGTGGAACTACCTCAAGCGTGCCTGATTCAGCACGTTCTGTTATCACTCCCACTACAGCAGTGCTTAAAGGTTTGAAGGGTAGAGGTAGGCTTAAGAAGCTTAATAAGTTCGGTAACATCGCAGG
>CALBVI010000046.1 GCA_937969395.1 uncultured Spongiibacteraceae bacterium
CCCTACCATTACATTTTCTAACGTCTGAGAACACACATGTACAGTCGGATTCAAATGAAATCCTTTCTAGCGACAACGATTAAAAATATTAATCAATACAAACTCCCGCCAACACCTGAAAACTATCATCTGTGGTTTGAGTATGCGACGGGTAAGACCAATGACCTTAACGAAATACTAGACAAAGAAGTTGAGCTAGAAAGAATACCGAGCGAGGCCCTCTGCAGTAATCTATACAAGCAATATATTGCTACCAAGCAACAATCTGACATTGACGAGGCACGCCTATTAATTAAAGATTTCTTGAAAGAGATGATTGCTCACCTACAAGGCTGGGACAGCTCTTCTGACGATTTTAGTAATTCTCTAGATGAATATCTCAATCAACTTAATAGCGAACCTTCAATAAACGCAACTAAAGATATCATCGGAAAAATAACCGCCGAAGTTAAAAAAATCAGATCTTCCAGCTCGAACCTAAAAGCAACATTACACAGTTTAACTGATGAGATTTCCGAACTTCGACAAGACGTCAACCGATTAGGCAGCGAGGCTCTTATTGATGATTTAACCCAAATTCATAATCGTCGTGGCTTTGATATGAAAATCAAAGAGGTTACTGATCGAGCTAATCTCGAAAGCTTAAATTGCGCATTGATTGTTGCCGACATCGATCACTTCAAAAAAATCAACGATGATTTCGGTCATCAGGTTGGCGATAAGATTCTAAAATTTGTCGCCGCAACACTACAGAAAAATATTCGCAGTAATGATACTTTAGCCCGCTACGGCGGAGAAGAATTTGTTGCCATCCTTCCCAACACAACGCATAACGGCGCAATAAAAGTTGCTACAAATTTATGCAACGCAGTATCGTCTCGATACTTATCAGCGGAATCCAACGAGCAGGCTATTGGCCATATCAGCATTTCTTTAGGCGTTACCAAATACGCCCAGGGAGAATCACCTGAACAGTTTTTTGAGCGGGCCGATAAGAATATGTACCGCGCAAAAAGCCTGGGACGAAACCGAGTTGAAGGCGACGACAAATAATTACAATTTCAGCATCCATAAAAAAACCTGCAACTGCAGGTTTTTTTATGGATGAGAAAATATACTTCAATTAATCAAAAGCATGCCGCAAAACAATCGTCTCAACGCGATCAGGCCCAGTCGAAATAATGTCGACAGGTGCACCGACTAATTCTTCTAAGCGATTAATATAATTTTTAGCCGCTTCAGGTAACTCATCCAGAGATTTCGCTCCCAATGTTTTTTCTGACCAACCCGGCCACTCTTCATAAACGGGAACTACACGTTCAAAATCATCCGCATCCGTTGGCATTGGCGCAGGGTTGCCCTCACTATCATTATAAGAGGTACAAACTTTAATGCTCTCAAGGCCATCCAGTACATCAAGCTTGGTTAAGCAAATACCTGAAATACTATTAATTCGCACAGCTTGGCGCAATGCAACAGCATCAAACCAGCCACAGCGACGTGCACGCCCCGTTGTAGCACCAAATTCATGCCCCTGTTTGGCTAAATGCGCGCCAACATCGTCAAATAATTCAGTTGGGAATGGACCCGAACCAACACGCGTGGTGTAAGCTTTGGTAATACCTAACACATAATCCAAGTAGAGAGGACCAACACCGCTACCAGTAGCTGTGCCACCAGCTGTTGTATTTGAAGAGGTAACGAAAGGGTAAGTACCGTGATCAATATCTAACAACGAACCTTGCGCACCTTCGAATAAAACATTTTTACCTGCTTCGCGATACTCATGTAACAAACCAGTGACATCGGCAATCATTGGAATGATTTGCTCAGCCATCTTCATCGTATCATCGTAGACTTTTTGGTAGTCCAAGCCATCAACTTTATAATATTGCGTTAATTGGAAGTTATGGTATTCCATCACTTCTTTTAACTTAGCGGCAAAACGTTCTGGATGTTTTAAATCACCCAAGCGGATACCACGACGCGCTACTTTATCTTCATAAGCGGGACCGATACCTCGACCCGTAGTACCAATTTTATCTTTACCTTTAGCAATTTCACGCGCCTGATCCAACGCAATATGAAAAGGCAGAATCATCGGGCAAGCTGGACTCAACAATAAGCGCTTGCGCACAGGAACATTTTTTTCTTCTAACTCACCAATTTCTTTCAATAAAGCTTCAGGGCAAATTACTACCCCATTACCTATTAAACAAGCAACCTCTTCACGCAATATGCCCGAGGGAATTAAATGTAGAACGGTCGTTTCACCATTAATAACTAAGGTGTGACCTGCATTGTGTCCACCTTGAAAGCGAGCAACAGCATCAGCCTGATCCGTTAATAGATCGACGATTTTGCCTTTACCTTCATCACCCCACTGGGTACCCAGTATTACGATATTTTTACTCATCACTTCACTCAAAAAATAGGTTTCAAAAAATGAAACTCGTTAACGATAAATTTAAATTTCAAACAACATTAAATCAGCAATACAACGTTACTAAGTTATAACTTAAACAATAAGCTGCCACTGCCCATCTTTTAATATCAATGAACGGCAGTCTTTTGTTGGCAAATCTTCGGCCTTCACACCACAAACTACGACTTCACCATCAGCTCGTAATTGCTGAATAGTATTCCACAACTGTTTATCTTCCGCAGCTGATAACCCATCATCACTTGGTGCAAAAATGCTATTTGATGTTTGCTGAGTCTCAAGCGAAAGATAATTCAACAATGCTTTTAAATCGGTAGCAAAACCAGTTGCAGGTCTAGCGCGACCAAAAACCTCACCGATATCATCATAGCGACCACCATTGGCAACAGCTTGACCATGTCCCGGCGCCAAGGCGGAAAAAACCAAACCCGTGTGATAGTGATAACCGCGCAACTCACTCAAATCAAAATAAATATCAACATCCGGCATACGTGAGGCAATACGATCAGCAACCTGCTCTAAATCATCAAGTGCTGCCAATACAGCTTTAGGTGCGCCAGCTAAAGCGTCTTTCGCTTTTGCCAATACTGAGCGATCACCATTTAACTGACTTAAGGCGCGCATCATATCGGCTACTGTTGAATCAGTAATAGAACTGGCTATCGCAGCTTCTATATCACCGGCTGATTTACGCTGCAAGGCATCGTGTAGCACGCGCTCAGCATCAACGCTCAAATCAGCTAAGGCAACCAATGCGCGATAAATACCAACATGACCAAGATCCAGCGTAACTTGGCTCAAACCGGCACATCGAAGTGTTTCTAACATAAGACTGATAATTTCAATATCACTACCAAGTCCAGCATCGCCGTACAATTCGGCACCCAACTGAATGGGAGAACGAGAGGCGAGTAATGCCTTCGGCTTAGTGTGCAAGACACTACCGGCATAACATAAACGTGTTGTCCCTTCTCGCTTCAAACTGTGCGCATCTATTCTTGCTGTTTGCGGCGTAATGTCAGCACGAATCCCCATCGTACGACCACTTAATTGATCGACGACCTTAAACGTTTGAAGATCGATATCATCGCCAAGACCAACTAATAAGGAGTCAGTAAATTCCAATAACGGCGGAATAACGAGCTCATAGCCCCAGCTTTGATAGAGATCGAGTAATTTTCGACGCAGCAATTCAACCTGCCCAGCCTGTTCAGGCAGCAGCTCTTCAACGCCATCAGGCAGCAGCCAACGATCAGCTATTGTCATAATCAGCCTTTATTTCTATAAATAAAATGAATCTAATTGAACTATCCGTTAACCCAATACAGGATAACAACACCGACTAACATACTCATTAAGCCCATGATCCGCATTGAGCGATCATTCTGCTGCGCAACACTAACCACCATTTTACGCCAAGACTTTGGACTTAAAAAAGGTAGAATCCCCTCAACTACCATCACCAGAGCTAAAGCTATTACGACGTTCTGCCACACAAGCAACCCCAGTAGATAATTGAGTTCAACTACTCGCCAATGAGCCCGACCTCTTGCAAGCGGCTATTAAACAAACTCACCAAACACAAAAAAACCGCGCAATCTCATGTTATTGACAAAAAATGTCGGTATACATGAAATAGCCCGGTTGTTTTATGATACCACAAATTAGCGCCGGTTATAGCCACCAATATTGCCGTATCTCACTCTTTACTACCGACCCGCGTTACTATCATTAAGATACTTAAAGAAGTCACTTTGCGGATCTAATAACATAACATCGCCCTTATTCTGGAAAGTAGAACGATAGGCATTCAAACTACGCACAAACGAATAAAACTCAGCATCCTTACTATAAGCCGCAGCGTAAGTAGCGGCTGCCTGAGCATCACCTTCACCTCGCGCTAGCTCAGCAGCACTGTATGCCTCCGCCTCTAAAATCGTTTTTTCACGCTCTGCAGAAGAACGAATTTTTTCAGCCTCTTCTAACCCTTTTGAACGTAACTCGCGCGCTTCTTTCTCACGCTCAGCTTTCATTCGACTAAATACAGGATCACTTACTTCAGAGGGCAAATCAATACGCTTAACGCGCACATCAACCACTTCAATACCCAGTGTCTCGCGCACAGTGTCATTCAGGTCAGACTTAATATGCGCCATTAATTGATCACGCTCGCCGGAGACTACTTCGTGCAAGGTACGGGTACCAAATTGATTACGTAAACCATCATTAACACGGTTAGCAAGGCGATTCATCGCAACCGATTCGTTACCACCGGTTATCCGATAATAGGTATCAACATCGGCAATACGCCATTTAGCAAATGAATCAACGATCAAACGTTTTTTCTGTACCGTAAAGAAACTCTCAGGCAGAGCATCCAACGTTAACACGCGGCTATCAAATTTTTTGATTTCATCAGCAATCGGCAACTTAACATGTAAGCCCGGCTGAAGATCAGTATCAAGTAAGCGACCAAAACGTAATTTAACCGCTCGCTCAGTTTCTTTAACGACATAAAGCGAGTTACTGCCAACAATAATTGCCAGCAAGCCAACAACTACAATGATAATTAATTTATTCATTAACGAGACTCCCCGCGGCGAGTAACTGTTTGGTCCTGACGAAGCTTGTTAATCACTTCATCAGCAATTTCACTTACGCTAGGCGTACGTGACGAAGTCGTTTGATTACTGGCCGGCTGCGCCTCCATGATTTTATCAAGAGGGATATACATCATATTATTACCGCCCTCAACATCGATTAGCACCTTCGAACTTGCACTCATCACATCTTCTACAGCATCAAGATATAAACGCTCGCGAGTCACCTCTGGCGCTTTAATGTATTCAGCCAATAGCTTTTCAAAACGTTGCGCCTCACCTTGAGCCTCAACAATCACTTTAGCCTGATAACCATTAGCTTCTTCAATAAGACGCTGAGCCTTACCGCGAGACTCAGGAATAATACCGTTAGAGTATGCTTGCGCCTCGTTTATGTAACGCTCTTGATCTTCTCGCGCCTTAATAACATCATCATAGGCTTCTTTAACTTCAGCTGGCGGCTTCGCCTCTTGAATATTAATTTTAACGACCTGAATACCGGTGCCGTAGTTATCAAGGTATTCCTGCAAACGCGCCTTCACCTCAACACCAATCTGCTGACGCCCAACAGAAACTACATCATCCAACTTACTGCTACCAACAACATGTCTTAAGGCACTATCTGTTGCCTGCTGCAGACTAAGCTCAGGATTTTTTACGTTTAAAACGAAGGCTTTTGGATCAGCAACGTTGTATTGCACAGTCAATGGTGACTCAACAATATTTTCATCTTCCGTCAACATTAAGCCCTGTGAAGAGTATTGACGTTCTTCCGTCACTCTCACAATCGTTTTGCTTTCAACTAAAGGCGGATTCCAGTGTAGACCTGGACCGTAAGTATCAACGTACTTACCAAAGCGTAAAACCACCGCACGGTCTTTTTCATCAACCTGGTAAACACCTAAAGCAGCCCACACAGCCACCAAAGCTAGCAATACTAGAGCAATAAAACCGCCACTAATTTCTGTAGGACCAGAACTATTGCCACCATCAGCGCTAGGCTTACCACCGCCAAAGATACCCGCCAACTTCTCTTGTAACTTTTTAAAAGCCTCATCTAAGTCAGGTGGACCTTTGTCGCCACCACCACCCCATGGGTCTTTTTTATCACCACCCGGTTCATTCCAGGCCATAGCCTTCTCCCAATAATTACGATTTGCTCTCAAGATTAATAAGGCAATATCAACTGTGTATTAAAACCTGTTTATTCACTCAACAACCGAATAAATTCAATGCTGCTATTTATGGGCCGAAGTCTACCAAACTTTTCTAAACTATGGTGTTTTATCATCAAGACAAAAGGCTAATCTGCTCCAGTAGCTGTTCTGGGTCCATGTCAGAGGCACTGACCAAACGGCAAAAATCATGCTTGGGTATACGAATCTCTAAACAACTTTCACCGTTGTCATCATAGTTTTCCGCTAGAACCACACCCTGCTGATAAAGCCCTGCTCGTAAACGTCCCATTTCAGGCTTAAGTATTAACCGCCCATGAACAACATCTTCACCCAGTGCTTCAGCTAATCCTTGCAATAACAGCGGCAAACCTTTTTGCTGCTGTGCTGATAACCAAATACGCCTAACATT
>CALBVI010000047.1 GCA_937969395.1 uncultured Spongiibacteraceae bacterium
TCTCCTGCTGCGGGCTATATGGCTTTGCATGTTGAACAGCAAAATAAGTTTATTAGTGAAGCTCTGAAGCTTAATTAAGTCGTTGTAATATTATTATCTTTTATAACTAGATTAATGTGTGTGCAGAATGACAAAACATATTCTGCCGGATTAAAGGAAGCATCATGACTATTGAATTAAAAGCGCCTACTTTTCCTGAGTCAGTGGCTGATGGAACTATTTCAACTTGGCATAAGCAGCCAGGTGAAGCAGTGACTCGCGATGAGCTTATTGTTGATATTGAAACGGATAAAGTTGTGCTTGAGATAGTAGCACCTGCTGATGGTGCAATTAGTGAGATCATCAAGGGTGAAGGCGATACAGTATTGAGTGATGAGTTGATTGGTCACTTTGAAGCTGGGGCAGCAGGGAGTGGGGCAGCAGCATCTGTTCCTGCAGCTGCAGTTAGTGAAAGCGCTCCATCCGGTGACGTTAAGCTAAGCCCAGCGGCGCGCAGTTTAATTGAAGAAAATAACCTTGATGCTTCTACAGTCGTTGCTACAGGAAAGGGTAATCTAGTTACTAAAGAAGATGTGGTTAATCATCTTAAGCAAGCTCCGGCGGCTCCGGCATCAAAAGCTGCAGTTGCAGCGCCTATTAATGTTGCTGTTGGTGAACAAATAGAAAAACGTGTGCCGATGACTCGCATGCGTAAGCGTATTGCTGAACGCCTGTTAGATGCTACTCATTCCACGGCGATGTTAACAACGTTTAATGAAGTTGATATGTCACCGATCATGGCGATGCGTAAGCAGTATAAAGACCTCTTTGAGAAAACTCACGATGGTGCGCGTTTAGGCTTTATGGGCTTTTTTGTTAAAGCCGCTACCGAAGCGTTAAAGCGTTTTCCTGCAGTTAATGCTTCGATTGATGGCGACGATGTTGTTTATCATGGCTATCAAGATATCGGTGTAGCCGTCTCTTCTGATAAGGGTTTGGTTGTTCCGGTTTTGCGTGATGCAGATAACATGTCAGTGGCAACGGTTGAAAGCACGATTCGCGATTACGGTATGCGCGCTCAAAAAGGTAAGTTAGGTATTGAGGAAATGCAGGGCGGTACTTTTACGATTACCAATGGCGGGGTGTTTGGTTCTCTGTTATCAACGCCTATCCTTAATCCGCCACAAACAGCCATTCTTGGTATGCACAAAATTCAAGAGCGTCCAATGGCAGTAAACGGGGAAGTTAAAATCCTCCCTATGATGTATCTAGCGCTATCATATGACCATCGTTTGATCGATGGCAAAGAAGCCGTACAATTTTTGGTTACAATAAAAGACTTACTGGAAGATCCAGCACGTATTTTATTAGAAATATAAACAACGCTGCATCGTGAAAACAGCAGTAAGAATTTTTTGTCACATTTAGGAGAAAGAAATGTCAAAGTTTGACGTAGTCGTTATAGGTTCCGGCCCTGCTGGTTATGTTGCAGCTATACGAGCAGCTCAGCTTGGTTTAAGCGTTGCGTGTATCGAAAAAGAGAAAGGCAAGAACGGTAAAATGGGGCTTGGCGGCACGTGCTTAAACGTTGGCTGTATTCCTTCAAAAGCTTTGCTTGATACGACTCACAAATATGTAGAAGCCAAACATGACTTCAGCATTCACGGTATTTCTTCAGGCGAATTGTCAGTTGATGTTCCAACAATGATTGCTCGTAAAGACAAAGTTGTTAATCAAATGACAACGGGTATCACTGGTCTATTTAAAGCTAATGGTGTTACTGCTGTTGCAGGTAGCGGTAAAGTTTTAGCGGGTAAAAAAGTTGAGTTAACTAAAGCGGATGGCTCGGTTGAGGTATTGGAAGCTGGAAGCGTAATCATCGCTGCAGGTTCTGCACCGGTTGAAATTCCACCAACGCCAGTTGACCAAAACGTTATTGTTGATTCAACAGGGGCTTTAGAATTTCAAGAAGTGCCTAAGCGCCTATGTGTTATCGGTGGCGGCGTTATTGGTTTGGAGCTTGGTAGTGTTTGGGGTCGCCTAGGTTCTGAGGTTGTGGTGCTTGAAGCTATGGAAGATTTCCTTCCAATAATTGATCAGCAGATCGCTAAAGAAGCCAAAAAGCTTTTCACTAAGCAAGGTCTAGATATTCGTCTAGGTGCTCGTGTTACTGGCTCCGAAGTTAAAGGTAGCGAAGTTACTGTTAAGTACACTGATAAAAAAGGTGATCAAGAAGCGGTATTTGATAAGTTGATTGTTGCCGTTGGTCGTCGCCCACAGAGCAAGAATCTATTGGCAGCTGATTCTGGTGTTACTTTGGATGAGCGTGGTTTCATTTTTGTTAATGACCACTGCGAGACAGAAGTGCCAGGCGTATATGCAATTGGTGACGTTGTTCGTGGACCAATGTTGGCGCAGAAGGGCTCTGAAGAAGGTGTGATGGTTGCAGAGCGTATTGTCGGTAAGAAAGCAGCAATGAACTATGATTGCATTCCTGCGATCATCTACACACACCCAGAAGTGGGTTCAGTGGGTAAAACAGAAGA
>CALBVI010000048.1 GCA_937969395.1 uncultured Spongiibacteraceae bacterium
CCATTGACACCCGAGAACAAGAAAACAATAGCGTCAGCGCAGCGCATTCTATGTTTGAACAACTTAAACAGAGCTTTCAGCGCAGCAGCCAAAAACAATATGGTCACTTTGATCGTGAGCTAAGTGACAACCCGCTACCGCAGTGGATTAAAGAGCAGCAAAGTAATAAGGCATCGTTTGCTAGCATTAGCTTAAGAATGATGGAACACCTGCAGCAACTGATGGGCAATAATGATGAGGTTTTTTCTTCGCATATTTTATTTGCCCTAGAAAATGTACTTGAACAAGATGTCATGTATATTTTTTGGGTTAATCATGTCGACGCAAATCATATTGATAATAACTTAGACGTTGCCAGCGCCCGTTTTGTTGATCCCACCAAATTACAGTACGCCGCAAAAATTTATATCAGCGAATGGTTAGAACAAGATTCGCAAAAATACCTTGCGCTATTAAGTGCACGCGGTAATAAAACCCTGTCCGACAGTCTTATTGCATTTGTAGGTTATGCCAATGGCGTCGATATCGTAGAAGAAACCAGCGAGTTTCTCGGTATTCTTGATCAATATACAGAATCATTGCCGGAAGAAAAAACCACCGAATTTAAGGGCAGAATTTTAGATTACTGCGTAGAGCAAGACAAAATTGGCCGACCTATCGTCTTTGACGAAATATCCACCCAGCTGGATGAAGCGGCACCTAAACAATTTTCAGACTTTGTTACTGAAAATCAGCAGACACCAAAAACTGAAATTTATACAGATCGCAACAGCCTCAAACGCTACGTCCGTTATTTTGGTCGCGATAAAGATATGAGCATCAGCTTTTCAGCTGACCGATTTGGCGAGGATATTATTTATGATCCGCAGTCAGGATCACTCACAATAAAAAGTATTCCAAAATCGTTACGCCAGCAGCTGCTTAAAAATAAAACGCAGACTCAAACCGGCGAACCCGATATTAGTGAAGAGCAGCAATAGCCAGCATGTTCGACAAAGAAGACCTTGTAAAAATTGCCACCGTAAAAATGCCCTTTGGCAAATACAGCGGCAGAATATTAATTGACTTACCTGAAGACTATTTACTTTGGTTTGCTAAAAAGGAGTTTCCGCAGGGGCAATTAGGCATGTTAATGCAGTTAGCATTAGAAATAAAAGTTAACGGCTTAGAGAGCATCATTGAACCACTTAAGCAGATACCCGCTAAGTAAACTACAAACTACAAACTACAAAAACAGAATAATAAATACTTTTTTATTATTCTGTTTTAATCCCACTTTTTAAAAATCAGCGATGTATTAATACCGCCAAAAGCAAAATTATTACTCATGATATAAGGCGCATCTATTTGTCGTCCATCACCAACGATATAATCCAAATCGGCACATCCCTCATCCACATTGTCTAAATTAATCGTTGGATGAAACCAACCTCTACGCATCATCTCAATACCCACCCAAGCCTCTAGGGCGCCACAAGCACCAAGCGTATGCCCGGTATAACTTTTCAATGTACTAATAGGCGTATTAGATCCAAACAATTCTGCGGTTGCTTGAGACTCTGCAGCGTCGCCTCGACTTGTCGCTGTGCCATGGGCACTAATATAGGCAATATCTTCAGGTTTTAAATTTGCATCCTCCAAAGATAACTCCATCACTTTACGCATAGTTGCAGGCTGAGGTTGAGTAACATGAGTACCATCAGAATTACTGCCATAACCTACAAGTTCAGCATAGATTGTTGCGCCTCGCTGCTCTGCATGCTCTAGCTCTTCCAATATCAACGTGCCCGCCCCTTCGCCGATGACCAAGCCATCTCGGTCTCGATCAAAAGGCCTCGGTGTTAACTCCGGAGTATCATTGCGAGTACTGGTCGCAAATAAGGTATCAAACACTGCCGCTTCTGTAGGGCACAACTCTTCGCCACCACCCGCTACCATGAGTTGCTGCTTACCAAATTTAATCGCCTCAGAAGCATAACCAATACCCTGACTAGCAGAAGTACAAGCACTAGAGGTGGTAATGACACGCCCTTTTAATTTGAAATAAACACCAATATTAACCGGCGCCGTATGGCCCATCATTTTTATATAAGTATTAGCGTTTAAACCGCTGCAATCTCCGCTCAATAACATATTGCCGAAATCACTTACTGCATCAGTACTACCGGTAGATGAGCCATAGCTAACCCCCATCCGTCCATCCTGAATAGTCTGATCATTCAATAAACCAGCGCTTTCCATTGCGCGCTCTGTTGCGGTAACTGCCATCAGAGAAACCCGCCCCATACTGCGCGTTAATCGACGCGTAAAATTGGGAGAAGGCTCAAAATCTAAAACAGGACCAGCTAAGCGAGTATTTAGATCTGTATATCTATCCCACGCAGGCATATGACTAATACCATTAGACTTAGCCCGTAAGTTTTTCTCAATCGACTCCCAATCGGAACCGATGGGAGAAATACCTGACATTCCAGTAACAACAACCCGCTTCATTAACAAAGCCCTCCATTGACAGAAATAACCTGCCTCGTAATATAAGCGGCCTCGGGCTGCATAAGAAATTTAACTAACGCCGCTACTTCTTCCGGCTTTCCCATACGACGAGCTGGGATTAACTTCAACGCCTCTTCAACTGGTGCATCTTCAACCATATCAGTATCAATCAATCCAGGAGCCACGCAATTAACGGTGATTTTACGTTTGGCTAACTCTAAGGCTAATGACTTAGTTGCAGCAATAACACCTGCTTTAGCAGCGCTGTAATTGGTTTGTCCGCGATTACCCATAATCCCAGACACAGAGGCTAAAGTAACAATTCGCCCCGGTTGCTTGGCGCGAACCATTGGCATAATAATCGGGTTGAGCACGTTATAAAAACTATCGAGATTCGTATGCACAACCGCATCCCAATCTTCACCGCTCATAGCAGGGAATGCATTATCACGGGTAATACCGGCGTTACATACCACACCATAATAAGCACCATGATCTTCAATATCTTGCTCTATATGCTCACGACACTGACTGCGATCAGCAACATCAAATTGCAGAATACGAGCGTTGCGCCCAAAGTCCTCAACTTGCTTTTTCACTCGCTCAGTCTGGCTCATATTGGATCGGCAATGGAGAACAAGATCAAAGCCTTGCTCCGCCAAACTCAACGCAATCGCCTTGCCGATACCTCGGCTAGAACCCGTCACTAACACGGTATTATTCGTTTCCACTTTTTTCATACTATTTACTTACACCCAAACTACTCATTAACCGCCCTGCTTAGAAATGCCTCAGGGTCATCTGGTTGAAATACATTTAAATTGGCCGTAGCTAAGATCCCTTCGTCGCCGCAGTCGATCATTTTATCACGGTTGCCAATGCTACAACTAAAGACAAATAAACCATTGTCTCCTTGGATAATTTGTTCCGCATGTACAAATAGCTTTTGACCAAAAGGAAATTCACTGACGCAACTCTTATAGCTTCGGCTACCCACTAAAAAGCCCATTTTAATTGGCGAACCTTTTTCACGCGCTCCCACCCCTGAAAAAGCGGCTATGGTTTGCGCCATATACTCGATACCAACCCATGCAGGCACACCGGTCTCTTCAGCAAATGGCGAATCCTCAGACAGTACAACGCTAGCCGTCACATAATCCTCGCCCCACGCTTCCACATCATCCAATAACACCATCGGTGGGGTATGCGGAACGACGCTATCA
>CALBVI010000049.1 GCA_937969395.1 uncultured Spongiibacteraceae bacterium
CGGGAATGATCTCCCCCTGATCCCTGCCGCCAGAATGGGTGCAGGCTGGAGCTTTTCTGCTAACAACTGGGATGCCGAAATCAGCGTTGTTCATGCATTTGAACAAGATCGTCCGGGCGAAAACCAAGAGGCAACAGACTCCTATACTAAACTAAACACGGTTATAGGTTATGGTGTTGAACAGTGGTCTGTGTTCTTGCGAGGAACTAATCTTACGGACGAAGACATTCGTAACTCGACATCTATTACAAGAGAGCAGGCTCCAGAACCCGGTAGAGCATTAACGTTAGGAGCGAGATATTACTTTTAATCATCTTATCTTTTAGTTATATATTAGAGATCTAGAGCTTAAAAGTTAGACCTGATTGATCGCTTTTAATAAGCCCGCATTAGGTAACAGCGCTTACTCTATAATTTCAAACGCTAACTACGCGATTTGAATTAACCCGAACTACCAATAAACCCCAGATCTTTCTGGGGTTTATTTTTACTACTCATAATAAATTCTCATTACGCAATCAGTCACCTCTCTGGGATAAACAGCCCCTCTAGTTAATAACTATATCCCCTTAATAACTTATAGCCCTTAATAACTATAGCCCCATAAAAGAAAACCCCCGCTTCTCAGCGAGGGTTTTATTAAAACGCTATTAAATCGCTTTAACTAGCCACTTAACTAACTCCGTAATAAATATTACAGATCCAAAGCGTTCTCTATCTCAATCAAATCAGCACTACCACCGCCATCATCAGTAAAGACATAGGTATAATTTTCACCTTCATCTAAATCAATGCGCTTTGGCCCTACCAACTCGTCATCATCATCTGTCGATACGACATACAAATCATAGTCACCGGTTTCAATTAAATAATTACCGCTAGAAAGATAATCAACACCGGAATCATAAGCAGTACCATCATCTACAGGCTGATCACGCTCCAGAATATAAAAATCAACTTCCTCGTCATTGTCAGACGAAGCGTGAACAAAGTTAATACGACCATACTCGCTAACATCACGGAATGCTTCTTGTACTAGTTCATTACCAGCACTAAATTCAGTATCATCGTCGTCATAAGCACCGCCAATATAAACGCTGTAAGTCGAACCGCGATTTAAACTTAAGCTACCCGTTTCAATAAATGTAGTCTTAACACCTGTTGGGGTAATCGTGAATTCATAATCAGGATAATCATCCTCATCTTCAACATATAACTCAATATATGAACTCGCAGTTTCAAACTCAAGCCCTGTAATATCTGGGTCACCTGATGTGTCACCGCCATCCGTAAAATAAACATCAACTGAACTGTAGGGATTGTTAGCTACCGCGTTAAAAAATCGCAAGGCTAATGGCACATCTGCATTTTGCCTATTTGAACGTGTATCAGAAGCACTTGAATCGTCCATTTTGATAACGACAATACCGTCTTCTTCAATATCAAAGGTATCCAGCACAGCAAAGATAACCGTGTTATCTTCATCAACTTCAACTTCACCGGCATTATAAATTCGGTCAGTATCACCAGAAACAGTCAATAAGATGCTGTAATCATCTTCATCCATGTCAAAGACTTCAGCAAACTCGCCGTAGTTAACAGAAGTGGTAACTGTGCTATCAAATACACCGTCACCATCTGTTGTCATATATAAATCAACAGCAGGTTGATTTTCTGACAAACCAAGAAGACCTACCTGACCGTAGCCATCTTCCTCTTCTAGCTCATCGTATGTATACGTTGACAGTACGATGTTATCCATCGTTCCTGATAGTACGATCAACAGATTCTGATCAGCGTCAACGCCATAATCAAAATCAAGATCTAAACTTTCTAAATCACCATCATCATCAATTTTATTAATAATGTATTCAACATCATCACTGTCATCAACCAATGACTGAGCTGACGATCTACCATACTCAGCACCAGTAATATAAATATCATCATCGTCTTCATCATCAGCCGCTTCATATAAATACAGCGCTGGCGAATCACTTACAGCGTTAATAAGACGAAGAGTTCTTATCGCATCTTCGTCATCATCATCGTCGTCGTCATTACAGCCACTAAGGACGCCGACCATTAACATCAATAGAAAATACATTCCTATTGTCTTGAGTAAAGCTGGAGCTTGCATACTATTTATCTCTCTGTGAATAGACTAAAACTGTCCGACAGAATATCATGATGGAAGTTCTGTCCCAATCAAAAAAACCCATGATATATAGGAAGAAGTTCTAGAATATGAACTGAGTGTGCAGAAGCCGTGAAGTTTTATGACATTTAAGATTTATTGAGAAAAACAGCCTGAAACCGAGACAAAAATATTAAAACCCGAATACTGCGAACGGGTTTAAATTAACAACTATAATCTCTGCCGCGCTTACTAAATACCCATACTCGTTAGAGTGATCATAATATTATTTAAAATTCCAGCAACGGCTGGATGCTCACTTTCAAAGTTCGAAACCAGTGTATCTACCTGCTCAGCCAACGGCGTTTCTTGAGCCTCTAAAACAGGGTTGGCTAATTGATTTTCAATATCAAAAATTAGAATATTCAAGGCCTCTTTATCAGCTTCGCTCGCCTCTATTTCATCAACGGCTTTACTAAGCTCACCTAAATAATTCTCTAATTGCTGCTGGTTCATAAAACACCCCTATTGATATATCTGTAAAACCCTAAGAATACACAATCAACCCAATACTCCATTATTTAATCATAGCTTACAACACGAATATCAGCATATACGATACAAGTTATTGAAAACACTAGCTCAAACCTATGGCAATAATTTAAGATGCGTATCGCTTTCATCAGAACATATTATTTAACTAGGTGAAACATATATAAATAAGCCCGCGATCAAATGAGCCATCTATAAATGA
>CALBVI010000050.1 GCA_937969395.1 uncultured Spongiibacteraceae bacterium
CCCCTTAGTGTGATTGAGTTAGAGGCAGCCAATGTTGATAGCGATGAGGGCAAAAGCCAAATAGATCGTGAAACTATCAGTGAAGATCAGGTCGAAAAAACGCATGAGCTGTCAGCAGAATTTACAGAGATTAATAACCAGCTAGACGGCGCATTCGGTGATTTAATTAGAGATGATTTATTAACCGTTCGTGGGAATGAAGAGTGGCTAGAAGTTGAATTGAAATCTTCATTGTTATTTACCAGTGGCGGCTCCGATTTAAGTAATGAGGCGCTGGAATTGTTGAGTGCCATAGCTGAGATTTTACAGAATCAAGATAACCCTGTTCGCGTTGAAGGTTTTACTGATAACCAGCCAATTAACACCTTACAATTTCCTTCAAACTGGGAGCTTTCAGCGGCTAGGGCCTCCTCAGTGGTGCAGCTATTTATTGAGGAGGGGATTAACCCTGGACGATTAGCCGCGATTGGTTATGGTGAGCATCAACCTATTGCCGATAACGCTAATGAAGAGGGGCGAGCAGCCAATCGGCGAGTGGTGTTAATGATTTCTAAAACCGGTGAGTTAAGGCCTGCATTGCGTGAAGTTGAAACAGTGGAGGAATTATTAGATCGGCCGATAACAACAGGTATCCGCATCAATATCCCTGGTGTTGATCAGGTGGTACCTGAAGTGGAAACCCCCGTAGAAAACGTTCCGACAGCAGAAGATGATTTAGAGGGTGTTGAGACTATTGAGTTAGAGGGCGGGGGGCTGTTGTTTACCAGCGAGCCTGGCGTTTAATGGCATGGATAATAAAATCGCTGGCAAGAAAATTGCTTTGTTGTGTAATCAGATGAGTAATTCAATATTTTGACAAGTCTTTGAGGAGCGCTGTGTGAGAGTTTGGGCTGTTGCCAATCAAAAAGGTGGTGTTGGTAAAACAACGACAGCTGTTTCTCTCGGAGGTTTGTTAGCAGAGCGAGGTGAGCGAGTTTTATTATTAGACCTCGATCCTCATGGATCGATGACGAGTTACTTTCGCTACGATACTGATACCTTAAAAAAGAGTAGCTTTAATCTTTTCTCGGATACAGCCTTAACCACAGCAGATATCCAATCTCTTATTCTTCAAACGCCGCAACAAAATCTTAGTTTAATTCCTTCAAGTATGGCCTTAGCGACTATTGAGCGCAAAGCATCTGCAGAGGGGATGGGGTTAAAAATTGCTAAAGCGTTAACCCAGGTGTGGGATTCATTTGATTATGTGCTTATTGATAGCCCTCCTGTTTTGGGTGCTCTGATGATTAATGCACTGGCGGCCAGTGAGCGCTTATTAATTCCTGTCCAAACCGAGCACTTGGCGATTAAAGGTTTGGAGCGAATGATTAGAACCATTACTATGGTTACCCATTCACTGAAAAAAGAATTAGAGCATACGATTATACCGACGATGTTTGATCGTCGTACGCAAGCTTCGATTGGCTCGTTGCGAGAATTGCGCAATTCATACCCGGAAGCTATTTGGGCTTCAATGATTCCGGTTGATACACGTTTTCGCGATGCGAGTAAAAACGGAGTGACACCTTCTCTATTTGATTCGAACGCACGTGGTGTACAGGCATACCGATCTCTGCTGAATCATTTACTTTCTTTACAGGAGTCGCGCTTACGAGCTTAGTCTCTGCGTTATAACTTGAATGAAAGGTAAAATTACAGATAACAATGAATCAGTAGGCGTGGATGAGTCAGTGCAAGAATACTTAGACTTAATGCTGACTCGTGCGACAGAAGATCCGGCAGCTCAGGTTGAGATGCCTCCCTTGGCAACAGATTCCTCTACACACTCAGTATCTGAAACAGTATCAAAAATGCCAAGTTCTTCAGGCATGACTGCCCAGATAACTGAGACTGCTAAAACTGAAAAGGGAATGGCTTTCAAACAAGCAGCTATACCCCAAGGTGGCATACTTCAGGAAACTATATCCGAGGAAACTACACCTCAGAAAACAATACCCCGGCGTCGGAGAAAGGATAAGCTTTTAATCGATGTGGGGCATAAAAGTCATGAGCCTGTAAGCCCTAGGGATAATACGATTAGCGAAGCGCTTAAACCGATAGCCCCTATGGCCGCAGCGTCTACGACCAAGCCGTTTGCCGAGCCGGCAGCTTCTTTGAAAATTAACATGGCGTTACCTGAGGTTAAGGCTGATCCGCAGCGGAAAGAGGCGAAAGCAGATGAAACCGTATTAAGCCGGCCGCAAGTTAGCTTTCCGCGGGATAGGGTTCCCGAAAGTGTTAATAAAACACCAGAGGTTGTAGCTAAAACTGTTGCGAAGCATACAGCGGAGCCTGCGCCTGTTATTGATGATGTTAAAGAAACAGCAGCTAATATCACTGACGCTGTCAGTGAGTCTCAAAAGATAGAGCCGAGTGTCTGGTTAGCCAATGGGCGGCCGGTATGGGCCCAAGAGCGTTTTGAATGTTTGCTATTTAGGGTTGGCGGCTTGACCTTGGCAGTGCCTTTAGCTGAGTTAGGGACTATTTATCCCTATGATGAGGACGTCACCTCATTATTCGGGCAAATAGATTGGTTTTTAGGTCTGTTGACGGTTAAAGATATCAATATAAGGGTAGTGAATACGGCTAAAGTTGTTATGCCTGAGCGCTATCAAGAGACAATGAAGGATAACCTTAAAAACGTGATTTCCATTAGTGGTGTTGATTGGGGTTTGGCGGTAGATAGTGTCTCTGACTCAATATTGCTTGATCCTGAAGATATTCGTTGGCGTGGGCAGCGCAGTAAAAGGCCTTGGTTGGCAGGCACGGTTATTGAACATATGTGTGCATTACTTGATGTTAGCCAATTAGCAATAATGTTTTTAGAGCAAGATCGCCAGAGAAGTCATTAAAAGTGTCTGCATATTGATAACAAGCCATTAAATTAGCCTTTAAAACCGCAGATTTGGTGGCACAGTTAGTGCTATGTTCTATAGTAATGAGACGGAATCATTAAATATTGACGCCGCTGTGTCGACATTGGTTATGTTTGAAGCTTATTTTAATATGCCAGTGTTATGAAGTTATTGATGAGTTTGAACGACAGGGTCTGTTTTACTCATAATATATAGTGGAAAGGGTAGAGATTATGGCAACAAGTACGGATAAAAACGTAGAAGATCCCATGTTGCAGTGGGTTACTTTCCGTCTCGATGGTGAAACCTACGGCATTAATGTTATGCAAGTGCAAGAGGTCTTGCGTTATACCGAGATTGCGCCGGTACCAGGTGCGCCTCATTACGTGATGGGTATTATAAATTTACGGGGTAATGTTGTTACCGTCATTGATACGCGTCATCGATTTGGTTTGCCAACGGCAGATATCACCGATCAAACACGAATTGTTATCATAGAAGCAGATAATCATGTTGTCGGTATTTTGGTTGATGCTGTGGCTGAAGTGGTTTATCTAAGGCAGTCTGAAATTGAAACTGCGCCGAATGTCGGCAATGATGAAAGCGCTAAATTTATTCAGGGTGTGTGTAATAAAAACGATCAGTTATTGATTTTAGTTGAGTTGGACAAACTGCTGACCGATCAAGAATGGACTGAAGTCGAAGAGATATAATTATCTCTCGATGTCGGTAAGTTAATTAAATATAGAGGTGGTAATCGTAATGGTATTAATGTGGGCAGCCCTTGCAATAACATTTTTAATAGCATGCATTGCGGTTACACATGTATTTAAAACCAAAAAAGACTGCTCCGTATTACAGAACCAGTTTGACCAGCAAGTAAAAGCTTTGCAGCTAGAGCTATCAACTATTAATAGCGCTGCTATGGGTGTTGGTCGACAGTTAATGGCAGTAGAGAAAAAATTAGCGAAATCGATAGAAAAGCAGCAGCAGTTAGAGCTGACGACAACAAATTACTTACCTTATAAGCAAGCTGTTGAGTTAGTTGCAAAAGGCGCTGATGCGACCGAATTGGTGGATCAGTGTGGTTTGCCAGCGGCTGAGGCGAATTTGATGTCTTTAATTCAAGGCGCTGGGGTTCAAGGCGTAGAGGTTCAAACTGCGGGAAAAAACAAAGCCGAAGAAGTCGTCAATTATTAAAGCACTTATGTTAGGAGAGATATAACTTTCCTCGAGAGCTTTTCACTATACTCATGTACTTTCCAATGTCCTGGGCTCCAGCCTTTTATAAATCGATGAAAATCCGTCCAAGCGATGGGATACATTGTTCGCCATTCATGTTCAAGTGCTGCGAAATCTAATATTACTTTACGAATAGCTAAAGACTTCTTCAGCTCAAAAAAATAATCCTTTAGTAGTGCTTGTTCAAGTCGTTCGCAATCTTCTTCAAAAAGACAGCTGCCAATGAAATAGGCGACGTCCTTCATTCCGCAGCCACCACCAATATATTGAAAATCTACAGCTGCAACTTGGCTGCCTTCGAGCTTATTGGCTTGCGATGAAAAACAAAAGTTAGCCAATTTTGCATCGCCGTGTACAAGCGTTTGATAGCTGCAGTTATTTAGCGCTTGATTGATTGCCGCTGCTGCATTTTTTAATTCAATATCATCTAGGGCTTGCAGCTCATCAGGTCTGGTAGCTAAATGCCAATAGGTACCGGTTTGCCATAGTTGTGGGTATGTTTTTGATTGATTAATAAACCTAGCATGAAAGTTTGCCAGCCATTTTAAGCATGCGCGCATATCGTCATAGTTGGCTTGCTGTTTTCGCTCTGCAAATCCAGCGGCATCTAAGTCTTCCATCAGCATAAAGAACTCACAGTTGTTCGATTCTATGGGGCTCGACTCGACCGCATAGCTTTTTGGTACGCGGCATGAGGAG
>CALBVI010000051.1 GCA_937969395.1 uncultured Spongiibacteraceae bacterium
GTCGTTTTACTATTGCACCAGGTATACCTGCTCAAGTCACACTGGATTTAGATTTGGATGCTTCTAATGAGGTGGTTATCGATAATGGGGAAGCTGTGGTAACTGTCTCACCGGTACTTTTAGTCGATAGTTTTTTAGAAACGCCTAAGCCTTTTCGTCTTCGTGGTTTACTAAATACCGTTGCTATTGATGAAGATGTTTTCTCGATCGACTTATTGCCTTTTACTCAACGGCAAAGAAATTTTGGTAGCGCTCGCATTAACGTCGATGACGAAACACGTTATGAAATCGATGGTGTTAGCTATACCGCTGATGATGGTTTAACGCAGCTTGCAACAATGCCTGAAGATACCCCTGTGGTTAGTCTTAATGATTGGAATATCGATGATCGATCGTTCACAGCTAATGCTGTTTATGCGGGTAGTAGTGTGCCTTGGGGTGATAATGATGGTTTAACGGGAGTCGTGGTTGCGCGCACAGATAACTCATTAACTGTACGTGGTGCAATGTTTGAATTGTCTGATGGCGAGTATCGATTTTATAACGAAGCAACAGTGACCGTTGGTGCAGAAACCGTCGTCACTCAACAATTACAAGGTTTTGGCAATGCCTCAATCGGTGATATTTCCATTGGCTCCTCGATCGCTGTTGTTGGTGAAGTAGTTGACGATACAACACTAGATGCGACCGCGGGTAAAGTCAGAATTGTATTAAGTAATGCTGTGGGTAGTGTGGTTTCGGTGAGTCCATTAAGTGTTGATCTACAAAGACTTAGCGCTCGCAACATAGATATTTTTGATTTCAGTGGCACCGGTACTGATGCGAGTAGTAATGCTGACCCTGAATACTATGAAATTGATAGCGGTGAATTGCAGCTTAATAGTTTGTTAATCGGTGACCCGATCAAAGTCCGAGGTTTAGTCAGTACGTTCGGTACGGCTCCGGAAGATTTTATTGCTCAAACCGTATTAGATGCAGGAGATGTAAAAGGCCGAATGATTATTGGTTACGGTGAAGAAGGTAGTGATATTGCTTTGGCTCAAATCAGTGAACAAGGTTTTCAGTTTGATTTGACAGAAGTCACTGGCAGAAGCTTCATTTTACGTGCTGGTATCACCACACAATTGATGGATCTCGATGTACAGCCAATCGTGATACCTGCTGCTGAATTGGGTATTTATGCGATTACTGGTAATTCGAGAATTGCTATTTACCGTGATTTTGCAGCGTTTATTGCTGAGCTCGAAGATTTACTGGCTGAGGGTAACGTAGTGACAGTGTTTGATGGTCAGGGTTATTATGATAATCAATTAAATCAATTCAGCTCTAGTCGTTTACGTGTTGGTATTACTCAACCTTTGAGCTTATAGTGAAATATATCTCTTCAAAATAAAAGGGAATAGTGAGGCGGTGTTGCCGCCTCCATTAAATTATGTTTTTACTTAAAAGATACAGCTGTTTAATTTTATTTATGGAGCTGGCAGCATTATTTTCACACTCAGCGCACGCGCAATATGAGAAAAAACAATCCGTTGAAAAAACTACACCTAGTCGAGCGATGTTAGAGTTTTTGGTCGAGTATGCGGATGTCGATGATGACACCTTTGAGTTAATTGTGTCTCACGGTATTGAGGATGTTAATGAAGCTAGTACCAGCGATAAACAAGAGCAGAACAATGGAAGGGCAAGCGAAAATGAATCGAGTGAGTTGTTATTCGATGAGGAGCATAGCAATGATTAAACATATGTTATGGGTTGTTTTTCTTATGACGATAAGTAGCCAAAGTTATAGCCAGCAGTGGGAAGAACTTTCACCTGAATTAAAAATCGTATTAGAAAGTTTTTCAGATGAGTGGGATAGTCTTCCTGATAATAGAAAAGCTGCCTTGCAGTTAGCGGCTAATAAATGGAACGACATGGATAGTGCTCAACGAGAGCAGGCGGAAAAAAGACTGGATACATGGCAGCAGTTATCGGCACAGCAACGCGAAGCGATAAGAGTGCGTTATCAAAAATTTAAGCAGTTGTCACCGCAAGAAAAAACGCAAGTGAGAAGACAGTTTGAACGTTTTAGAACTATGACACCAGCACAGCGCGAACAATTGCGGGAACGATGGGGGAGCTTAACGCCTAGACAAAAGGCTTTGCTGTTAAAGCGCTTAAGAACAAATCGGGGAGAGTAATGTTGCTCCGTTTATTGCTTGTATTCACGTTATTTAGTCCGTTGTTGTCAAATGCCGATGAGTTGGATGATTGGATGGGTGCTGGTTTGTCTAGCAATAGTATCGGTGTTAGGTGGGGAGAATTTAGTGAAGAGGGTAGCTTAGCTGGTGTAATGGGTGTGCTGACTATGCCTTATTACAGTGAGTTTTCTTTTAGCTATACGCAGTCGAGTGGGCCTAATAAGGATAAGTTTGATCATACACTGTTATCAATCAGTAGCGATCCGTATTCAACATGGTCTGGTGAAATTCAATATCAGTATGCCGGTAGCGAGAAAATTTTAGAAAGTGAAAATTTTGCAGTTGCCGTCAAATATTTATACAGCGCTTGGCGATTTCAAGTTGCTTACAGCGCTGCTGAGATAGATAGCTATGCCTCCACCCAGTGGTGGCTTGATGATAGACCTAGGACGCATCTTGCGACAATTGATCGTGAAGGCTTAGAGTTTGGTATTGATTATTATGCTGACTCGTGGGGATCTTCGCTAAGCGCCGAAAGTTATGATTATAACCGCTCTTTAGAATCCATTGAAAATAGGCCTTATCTTCAGTTTGTTTTAGGCGAACAATCACTTTCAAAGCTTTATGCAATGACCGATTGGCTTGTTGATGCGAATATTTATTATCAATGGCGGGATACAACAGTAGGTCTTGGTCTTACGCGACATAGGGCCGTTGTTGACGGCAGATTAGATAATAACTTTTATCTCACATTGGATCAGTTACTAACAGCAAATATAGGGGCCAGTTTTCTCATAGCAAATTCAACCGCCGATTCATTAACGTATAGCGAACTAGCGCTAAATTACTATTGGTGAGTTGGTTTTATGCGTGCTATGGATGATTTTTTGAAAAGTATACAGCGGCGGGCATTTGTTACTGCCAAGTTGGCGACGAGTAACGATGATGATGCACTCGATTTAGTACAAGATAGTATGCTGAAATTACTAAAAAGTTGTAACAATTACTCAGAGGAAGACTGGCCAAAAGTTTTTCAAAAAATTCTACAAAATTGTATTAAGGATTTTTATCGTCGTCAGAAAGTGAGACGTATTTTATATTGGTGGCAGCAACAAGATAAAACAGAAGAAGAACTGAAAACTGAATCAAATATCTTTGATTCCCATGTTAACGGCTCTGATAATCATGATTCGCCTGAAGTATTAAACGAAACTAAGCAGATAAATGAAAAAATATTTAAAGCATTGCAACAATTGCCCCAGCGACAACAGCAAGCGTTTTTATTGCGAGCTTGGTGGGAACATAGCACTGACGAGACAGCAAATATAATGGGGTGTAGTCAGGGCAGTGTAAAGACTCATTACTCCCGAGCAAATGCGGCTTTAGCTGATTTGTTAAAGAATGTAGAGCGAATCAACACAGTAGAAACTTTAAACCAACCTCTTTCGGTAAGGTCCTAAGTATGAATAAAGATATTAAACATACCCGCGAGTTAGTGAAGCAGAGCTTAGATGATCAAGTAGCTACTTTATCTGATGACGTTACGGACTCTTTAGATGCGATGCGTCGCCAAGCTATATTAGATGCTGATCAGTCCACTGCTAATAAAAAAGCCAGGCTTATAAGTGAGACTATTGGGGCTAACAGTCAATCCCGTTGGTTTTATATTCCCGCAGTTGCCGCTAGTTTATTAGTAGCGATAGTTATGATAACGAGTAATATTGGCCCGACTCATTCAG
>CALBVI010000052.1 GCA_937969395.1 uncultured Spongiibacteraceae bacterium
AGCTTACTCTAAGTAATCGTAGTGATTTATTCATAATCGCTTTATGCATAATCATTGTATTTATCACAGTTGCCGGTTAACAAAGATAGTTTTAACCGTTAAATAGGCAGTTTAACCATTTCGATGACCAAACAATAGAAAAACCTAAAAGGCACCAGCAATCATGACCAAGCTTACAAAAATTTATGACGGCAAAGCTATCAAATGCAGTCATTGAAATATATGATTAACACCTCTATTTAAAGATCAAACCAAGCCATTTCAACATTATCACCACCCCGTTTTTGAGATTCAACCACTTATGAATTTAGCTGCATTACAATCCACCTTTATCGCCATTCGCAGTAATAAGCTTTTTGAAATATTCGTTATTACCGTCATCATTTTTTCAGCGTTATTGGTCGGCGCAAAAACCTATGAAATGTCAGAAACCATGCAGTGGCTTACTCGTGCCTTTGACTGGTTTATCAGTGCTTTTTTCTTAACAGAAATCACTATTCGCTTTTTAGCTGAACATCAAAAAAGAGATTTCTTTAAAGACTTTTGGAATATCTTTGATACGCTTATTGTCGTTGTTAGCTTAATCCCTGCAGATAACGCGGACTTAGCTATTATCGCAAGGCTTGTTAGAGTATTCAGAGTTTTACGCATGATCTCTATCATCCCCGAACTGCGAATTCTTTTAGTTTCCCTTGTTAAAGCCATGCCGCAACTCGGCTATGTCATGTTATTAATGTTCATCATTTTTTACATCTATGCAGCAGTCGGCAGTACCTTATTTGAAAACATTAACCCTGTACTATGGGGTGACATCTCTATATCGCTACTCACCCTATTCAGAGTAATGACCTTTGAAGACTGGACTGACGTTATGTATGAAACCATGGCAGTCTATCCAATGAGTTGGATTTTTTATCTCACTTTTATCTTCTTCACTGCCTTTGCATTTTTAAACATGGTTATCGGCATCGTCGTTAACGTTATGGAACAAGAAAACGCCAACGCCAGAGCGGAAGCCCTAGAAGAGAGCATGGAAGCAAACAAAGAACCCAGTTTAAAAGATATTGCAGCTAAAATTGATCAACTACAGCAGCAAGTCGTTGACTTGTCGCTACTACAGAAAAAAGACAATATAAAATGACAGCCTTGTCAGGCTATTTTAGTCGCCGTTACTTATAGGCCGTGCCTTTTATGTGTGGGAAGGCTTTTATTTAGCAGGGAAGCATAGTGACTTATTATCTGTACTCTTCATTACTTGTACTATTCATTACCTATACTATTCATTATCCGTAAGCATTTTCTTTTTGCCTGAATAATCATCGTAAAATTTGTTATGAGCGATCGCTGAAAAGGTATCCGTACGATCTGAGTATTGTGATATCCAGCCAACAAGCATATCTAGATTATTATCCTGAACTTCTTTTGATGCATATTTGTGAGGCTCCCATGGGCGCTTCTTTGCATTCTCAATGCATAAGGTAATAGGCAAATTCATAAAGATAATTTCAGTTGAAAATGGTAACGCCTGCTCTAAGAGATCGGTGTAACAACCTTCAATCACCCAAGCTACATTTGAAGCAATGAAATTTGATATTTCAGCAGCCGATACATCTATAGGGTTTCTCTCCGGAGGCGTTGTCGGCTGCCAAGCCAGCGTATCAAGATCTAGATGCGACAAACCTTCTGCGCGGCAAAGTTTCTTAGCGAGAGTGGATTTCCCTGACCCAGAATTTCCAAATATTAGAATATTTCTCAAAACTCAAACCTTAACGACGCATAACGTTTTAAGTCACTATTTACAGTAAAAATGGGACGTACTGTAAAAGAGAGACAATTTATTTTCTATAAAAAGCCTTTATGGAATAAATCTATACATTTACTTCTACGTCTACAGCTTGATACTTTTTCACCGATAGCTTTATTTCGACAACGTCGAATCTACCGCGATGGGAATAATCGAGTGATTCGTTGACTTAGCACTGAGAACTTTTGCAGCTTGTGCAACGCCAATACGTTCTTCGAGTTGCTTAACGAACAAACTGACGGGTAGCACTTTCTCGTCTGGTGAAATCCATTCGCCTTGAGGGCGTGAAGGCATACGACCAGCCCAGCGTGGACCAATATGACCAACACTCCAATTAATCGCCCCCGGTGGTGATTGCACAACGGTACGAAGCGACGCTTCAGTGTTCCATAGCACCTGTTGAGCACCTGCCCAACCGTGACCAGAACCAAAGTTACCTCGGTCTTGAATATTAATTTGACCGCCTGTGACATTGTCAAACAATGTGCCCATTGCCCAGCGATGATGAGGACCAATATCCGAATGTGTCTGCTCAGCAACGCCATAAACAAACGCATTTGGCCCAGTAACACGGGAACCAGTGATAAAATCATGTCGACCATTACGTGAATAGCAACGTAAAAAAAGTGTCTGACTACCCACAAGGTTAAACGAATAGCGGCGTGAGCCAGTAATCAGAGATACCGGATCTAAATTGCTCGAATCTCTGACCGTAATAAAACGTGAACCGCGCTGAATAGATACCAGTGAATAACCAAAATGCTTAGCGGTAATATCACTAACCCAAGCATGCTCAGTGTCAATAATCTCTATACCGGTCCAAGCATGGGCTTCATCTGAGTTTTCTTTCCCCTCTTCAAACTCAGAAACAAGCAGCATATTTTCGATGCCGATATTATTGAGGCGACCTTTGGCTTGCGCTGGATAAATAAACCCTCCTGCATACTTATCCTGCATCATCTGTACGATAGGAATATCGATACTAATCCTATTATCATCAATCGCCGTAATTTGACGTTCAAAGCTAAAGCTATATTTATCGCTAGTCCATTGAGTAACTGCTCTGCCATCTGGCCTTGATGGTAATTTATTCATCCCGATATCATTAATCCATTGTTCCGTACCGGGACGATAAATAATAACGGATTGCCCAACGTAGAAATTGTCCGTGCTGGCGACATTAAATGATCGCGCTCCAACGGGTACGTAGGCATCAGAGATTTTTTCTTGTAGTGCTTTTTTCTTAGAGAACGATAAATCACCTTTTACAACAATTAATGAACGTTGCACCGTTCCTGCAGCAACAATAACGGTATCTTTTTCGGTTTGCCCAACACCTCTGATCACAATGCCGCTGGCAGTAATCAGTAATTGACCAGAAACAGAATAAACGCCCTTCTCCAGCAATAAAGCACCGCGAAATCCATCGGCACCTAAAGGTAAAAGTGCGAGCTGATTAATCGCATCTTGTATATGTTGAGTGTTGTCGCCATCAATAGGGGCTATCGAAATAACCGATTCAATAGTCGGGATAGGCTGTTCACTTTTTTGATAGCCAACAGAAGAGAAGTCCGGAATGACATTGCCGTCAGCATCAGGGTTATAAATCAGTTCCCCATTGCTACCTAAAGATATTGGCGACGCATAGCCTTCGCTTATAAAAACAAAGCATATAAGAAAACCATAGACTAAAAAAATTCTGGGCGTTTTATCCATCAATTGAAGACCCTCTGTAATGAAAATAAGAGCGCAATGTAAAGAATGACTAGAGTTGAAACACAAAGCGTTTTATCTCTACGATTAATAAAGAGAGGAAAAATTTATTTCTTCTTAATCGCCTATTGAAAATCTGTATCCTTACTTACCTATACTGGAATACCACAAAAAACTCTATTCATAAAATGAAAAATTATGGGTAGTCAGTTAAAGAAATAGAATCTTAAACCAGATCAACATATATACGAAAAGTATTTTTATTATTGCCCGCCTTAAAACCCATAGCATTTAAAGCATTTTCCGTTATTATTTTAATTAATGATAGTTTCTTCAAAACGTCTTCTTTTCTGTTATCAATGAGCTGGATCCTCTTTTTCTCAATATG
>CALBVI010000053.1 GCA_937969395.1 uncultured Spongiibacteraceae bacterium
CTCTGGTTCATTAGATCACCTCACCAAACTGGTGGATGATTTGTTTCAATTGGCACTGGCCGATGTCAATGCATTGGAATGTTCAGAAGAGGTTGTTGATATTGCGACGCTAACCAGTGACACCATTGAGTCGCGTTACACCGATTTTACCAATAATGGTTCCGAGGTAACGAAGCAAATACCTAAACAACTTGAAGTGGTGGGTGATGCCAAGCGACTCCGTCAAATCATCGACAACTTATTGGAAAATTGTTTTCGCTACGCCAATCCCGGTGGCGAGATTAATATAAGCTTAAAGCAAAAAGAAAACTTTGCTGAGCTAACTGTTTTGGACAGTGGCCCCGGTGTATCTCAAGACGTTTTAGATTGCATTTTTGATCGTTTTTATCGCGCAGATTCCTCTCGAGATCGTAACACTGGCGGTACTGGCTTAGGTCTGTCGTTAGTTAAAGCGTGGGCAGAAGCTCAACGAGGTTCAGCCGATGCATTTTTATCATCCGAAGGCGGCTTGGGTATTAATGTGTATATTCCCTTAGCTAAATCGGGGCGTTATATTTAGGCGTGATCAGTATGACGATTACTTTTATTGAAATCTTGATTGAATGCGCAATGCAATCAATTTTCAAAGAGATCTCAGTAGCGTTGGCTCAGATTAAAATAAATTTATTTCTTACCTTACAGTTTTAAAATATCAAAAACGTGTTTAATAGTTATTTAAGATAATAATTTTACGCTAGTTGGTATTGTACTAGTTTACGAACTCCATGAGCGAGATAATGGAGTTATATCTAATTTAATAGCCACTTAAGGCCTTGTTTTTGATTAAGAAAATTTCGCCGAAAAGTTTATAGATTATATTGGAGTTCATTAGAATATTTTCTTCCGTATGAATAATGTTCTTAATAAATTAATGCAAATATTCAACTAATACCTCACGTATTTTATCAAGTTCATACGGTTTGCCTAAATAACCGTCCATACCAATTTTATAGTAATATGAAATCTCTTCTTCAGTAATATTAGCTGTTAGGGCAATTATTTTTAGCTGCTCTTGGCTATAACTTTTACGTAAATGAATAGTTGCATCAGTTCCGTCCATTTCTGGCATTTGAATGTCCATCAAAACAATCGAATAATTTCCGTTTTCAACACAGTTAATGGCTTCTACTCCATTTTCTGCAATATCGACACTTAAACCGAGGCTTTCAAGTAATTTTTTCGAAACCATTTGATTTATTTTGTTATCTTCAACTAATAGAATACGAGCTTTATCTGGGTTGTTTACAAGGGATGGTTTTTTAAAGTCTTTAGCATCTAAATGTTGTTTAATTGCGATGGCTCTATCAGCATCATTGCCTGGTTGCGGGGTTAATTTATCGGTATTTTTATCCAAAGCTTGACTAAAGGTTGATAACGTTAGTGGCTTGGGTAGATAGCGATAATCGAAATTGATACTTGAATTGTTTTCTATGTATGCTCGACTAAAGGCGCTGCAAACAACTAAGCTAACTGGACAATACGGTTGTTCAATTACTTGTTGTATAAAGTCCAATCCTGATTCTCCAGATAGATTCCAGTCGACAAAGGCAATATCATACTGGTGGTCACGGCATAATTCATGGGCGATAGAAGCAGATGTAGCGACATCGACTTGGACGTCAAGAAATAGCGCCATCTTTTTTATAGCAAGTTGTGTTATTTCGTTATCATCCAATAATAAAACAGTCATCCCTGTAAATTTAGTTAAGGTTGTTACCGCTGTTTTTGTTTCTGGTTCTATCAAAGGAAAACTGACGCTAAAAATTGATCCACTACCAGCACAACTGTTAACCCATAATTTACCGTCCATTAAATCAGTCAGTAGTTTACAAATCGCTAAGCCTAAGCCAGTACCGCCAAATTTACGAGTTGTTGATTCGTCGGCTTGGGAAAATCGTTTAAAAAGTTTGGATTGTTGTTCTTGAGTTAAGCCAATTCCTGTGTCTTCTACTTGGAATAAAATATGTGGTGAATCACCGTCACTTTTAATTAAAGAGCTTCTTAAAATTACATGACCAGTCTCTGTAAATTTTATCGCGTTGGATAATAAGTTGAGTAATATTTGGCTTAATCGAACTGAGTCTCCGGTTATCGTAGTAGGGATGTTAGGATCTAGGTCAAAAATTAATTCAATGTTTTTCTCTTCAGCTGTATGTCCTAGCATAGTATTTAAATTATCAATTAACGCATTAAAATTTAATGGAGCTTGCTCGATAGCTAGCTGCCCAGACTCGATTTTTGAAAAATCAAGAATGTCATTAATGATTGTTAAAAGCGACTTTGCTGAAAACCCCATTTTATCTAAGTAATTATTTTGCTCATGACTAAGATCAGTTTTTAAACACAACTCGATCAAGCCAATAATACTGGCCATGGGGGTTCTGATCTCATGAGACATGTTGGCAAGAAACTGAGTCTTTACTTCAATGGCTTTTTTGTAGGCATGTGATGTTTCTTTAAGTACACGCTGTTGGCGCTTTAGTATAACTATCAGCAAAAAAACAATAGCTAACAGGCTGCCAAATCCACTAAAATATTGTTTTATCTTAGTCTTATCAATTGTTAGACGCTCCGCTTCAATAACCGATATGAGATTGTCGATAATCGGAAAATTAATTAAATCGTGTCTGTATGTTGCGGTATTTTCCAAATTTTCTAATAAAAATAATGTGTGCAATTTAAATAGTTGCCAGTATTGTAGGTCCAGCTGTGCATTACTGTTCTTGTCTATCTCATCAATCAATGAGTTGACTGTTGTTTTTCCTTGGTCCGTCGGAAAAGTGATGTATGAAAATAATGCAATGCGCAATGTATCTATTGGCGTTGACGATGGTTCGCCAGTAATTAGTTCTTTTTTGCTTATTAAACGCTGAGATGTTTTTTGCATCGTTATCAATTGAATATACTTCATAGATAACAGGCTGTAACGTTTAATTAATTGACTTATTTCTTGCTCAGGAGATAGCGAAAATAAATTGCTTTCAATTTGCGATTGCAGCTGAGAGAACTGGTCGTAATGCACATGGTCACTAAAATTGGCATCTAATAATTGAACTTGATGCTGCGGTAAAATTCGTTCAAATTCTAGCAATACATTGAGTTGTTGGTTTAATTTTCCGTATTCACGCGTTGAATGACTCCAGTTCATAGAACAGATAATAAAAAAAACAAAAC
>CALBVI010000054.1 GCA_937969395.1 uncultured Spongiibacteraceae bacterium
TATATAATTTGGCTAAATCAGCAAGAGGGTGAAAGCCGATCTTAATATAACAACAAATACATAGCATTTTATTTTTACCCTACATATAAGGGGTTCTGGGGAGAGTTTACTTGACCACTATATTGGCACTAAGCGACTAAAGGCGATGTTCAAACAACTTGGTCGCTCATGACCCAAAGCAGTCTTTTCTCAACCTCGCAACAATATTCCCGAAAGCAGACATTAGCTTTGTATTTGGCCTTTTATATCCCAGATCAGTAGCCATGGTCGTTATATCACGGTAGATTTACCTATAAGTCTTTGATTTGATTAGCACCTGAATTATGATCAAGGGAAAGGGATTAGATAATAAAATGAAGGGATCAGGCGCTCTATCTTGGTAGCTAACTTCCCCCCATCTTAATAACTAATTGAATACACAGAGTTTAGCTTTGGTCAAAGCTTGTTGGTTCCGAGATAAGGAGCCAAAGTGATATGACGACTGGGGCTTATGAATTAACTATTAGAATTTTATTCGCACAAAGGAGTGACATTATGAATAAATATATAGGTTTGTTTTTAGTATCCACACTCATAACTGGGTGTTCATCTTTCTTACAACAATTAGGATTTGAGAATACTGTTGCTGAAAAGCAAGCAGGATATAGCTACGTTCCTGTTGAACCCTCTTCAGTTGAAATTGTTTGTGTAGGGGGCATGGATTGTACGAAAATATCTAAAGACGACTTCCTGAATGCTTTGCCAGATAATTCAGTTCGAATTGCAACGCGTCAAGTATCTGGTTCGGTTAAATCTGGAATACCAGCAATTGGAGGTGAGGTGGGCTTTGAAGGGAATACATATGAAGTAATAATAGACTTTGTAAATACTCAAACAGTAAATAAACAATTCATTGGTAAATGGTATGTTACCGTTCCAGAAACAGTTAGCAGGGTGAGTAGGTGCTACCCTTTTGAAACATCTGTTCTAGACGTAACTCCGTTAGATGATTTTGAAAACTGGTCCTTACGAGCCGAATTATTACAACAAACGGAATATGGTACTAAAAACAACTTGGAGTCCGCAATTGAAAGCTTTAAAACGACTGAGTCGCGTAGGATTGAGAGCCAAAATATTCAATTTAAATGTCCCGAAGAAAACGATGATGTGAATGGATACACTCGAATTCAAATAACCCCAGAAAGATTTAATATACCAGTATATTACGGGATTGGCTTAAGACTAAGGGCTAAGGTTACGGTTTTAAAAGGCTCGGTTAACTTATCTAGTTTACCTGCCATTACAGCGGCGGTAGAAGCAGGTGCTGCGACAGGCTCTATGTCAGTTCAAACAATTGGCATAAGTGGGAAAGCTGCAAGATCCCCCTTATCTTTCCTTGGGACAATCGATGCCACAACAATTCAAAATTCCATACAAGTTCTTGCTTCGATAAAAGCCTCCATAGAATCAGGAGATACAACAGTATCTCCGAGAATTGTTGGGTTTCACAATACTATCGGTGCGGGACCACAAGGAGTGAGTTTAATCCATTCGCTGCTTTCGAGTGACCAAAATAGTCGTTTAACTATAGACCCATCCTCATATGCAACAGGATCAACAGACGGACAATCTTCTGATGATCAATAGTGGGCAGTAAAATTCTAACGAATCAAAGCACTCGGACGCAGCAAAGCTGCGCCGGTGTTTGAGGCGTTATGCACCTACGGGTAAAATATGAAAGTTTCAATATCTGATGTCACTGTAGAAAATTGGCGCGATGTCATAGACCTTAATTTACATGAAAACCAAATTAACCATGTTGCGCCAAATGTACGTTCGCTCGCAGAGAATAGGTGTAGTGATGGTTAAAAATGATGTTTTATTTGTTAAATTGTTTTTGTTTTATTTTCTATGTTCTATTTGTTTTTTGTATCTTTTTGATGACGATTATTGGGAAGGTTTATTAGTCTTTCAAAGCTATAAAAATACGCTTATTGAATGGGTTCCAGCGTTAAGTGCTGCTCGTGAGCATGTATTTTTTTTTAATGGAATTGTTGTTGTTTCTGTTTTTATGTTTTTTTCTTCAAATATTTTTTTATTTTTTTATCTGATTTTTTTTGATCGTCAGGTTGTTGTTAGCGAAGGTTTTAGAAAAGACTTTACTGCAATAATTATATTTTTTACGGTAGTTTTTGTTTTTAATTTTGTGCTTATTTGGGGGGTTCTGATTAATGACGTAGGGTCAGTTGGTCGTGGGGTTTCTAAATCAGAAAAGTTGTTTTCTTCAATGCGTAAGTCTGAGCTGAGTTTCAGTGTTGTTAGTAGTTTGCACTGCGTAGGTATAAATATTTTTTTGTTAAGGGTCGTTATTTTAAAACTAGTAGCATTGAGTAAATCAATTAAGGGGGAACGTTGTGTCTGAAGAGGAATTATTAAAATCACAACAGATAGCATACCTGAGATGCGAACTCCAGGGTCAGGTCTTTGATTTATGATTTGATCTTACGGGCTCAAATACAATAGAAAACTAGCCAGTCTCTTAATGGCACATATTGAGTCAATAAGCCTCGATTGATTCGGGGTATTTTAATGTCCGCTAGCAAGGCTAAAGCAGTTACGATTCAAAATGGACGAGAATATTCCACTTTCAACAAGAGCCTACAATAAGTAGCGTTTATAGCCGTTTCTGTAGTGACGGCTATAACGTTGTTGTTACGCTATTTCTTGCCTGCGGAATCACTGTTAGACCTAATTCTTCATCATGTAATAACTTGGCCTTAAAGCCATAAACAGCCGCTAAGATATCTTCCGTTAATACGTCTTCAATATTGCCTTCGGCTGCGACTTCTCCGTGATTAAGTAATACTAATCGATCGCAAAATCGTGCTGCCATATTTAAATCATGCATCACAATCACCGCGCTGCCTTGTTGATCGCAGTGGTCACGCAGTAATTCCATTGTATGTAACTGGTGATAAGGGTCCAGTGATGCAATAGGTTCATCTGCAAGAATGATGTTGGGTTGCGTGGCAAATAGTCTTGCCATTAAAACACGCAAGCGTTCGCCGCCTGATAAGGTGCTAACAATGCGTTCGGATAAATGGCTGACTTCTGCTTGCGCCATCGCTTGGTCTACAGTGTCGACATCGGCCGCTGATAATTTTTGCCAAGGGCTTTGGTAGGGTAGTCGCCCGAGTTCAACGACTCGACGTACTTGTAATGGCCAATGGGTTTGTGCGCTTTGTTCAAGATAGCCTAAGGTCTGTGCTATTTGCTTGCGGTCAATCGTTTCGAGTATTTCATTATTAAGAAGTACTTGGCCACTAGTCGCTGTCTGTAAATTAACGAGTAGTTTTAATAGGGATGTTTTACCCGCGCCATTTGGGCCGATAAGACCGACGAGTTCACCCTCGTTGATATTAATATCAACGTTCTTGAGAATATCATTGCCATTAATACGCAGTGATAATTGTCGGCCTTGTAGGTTCATCGTTTTTTTAAGTTCATGGTTTTAAAGTGTAGGGTTTATTCAAAAAATCAAATGATAGTGTTACGGGTTTTAATAATTAAGTACAAGAAAAAAGGTCCGCCGACTAAAGCTGTAACAACGCCGAGTTTTAATTCTTGATTAGGTGAAAGTGTTTGTACAGTAATATCCGCAATTAACACCATAATGGCACCGCCAAACATACTGGCGGGTAATAAGCGTCCCGGCTCATAGCCGACAAAAGGCCGTAGAATATGTGGCACTAATAAACCAACAAAGCCAACATTACCACTTACTGCAACCGCTGAACCAA
>CALBVI010000055.1 GCA_937969395.1 uncultured Spongiibacteraceae bacterium
ATCTTCAGGCTTATCACGCTCAAGCAACCAAGCAAACATATCATTGTCCTCGCCCTCAAGCATCGTTACATAACGCTGCTGATTCTCTTCATCTAACTCTCGAAAACGCTGTTCTACAAAAGGCACCAGTATTAGATCTAACTCCAACATACCCCGGCGGCTAGCCCAGCGAATTCTTTTAAAATCGTGTTCTGCAATCATACGGATCAATCATCATATTTTAATTAGGCGCGCATTATAACGGTATTATCTTTATCTCGATACGGACAAAGCATCATCAACTACTGACAGCAGCAAAACAAACACCTATTATTGCCCTCCAGCTTTTTATCATAGGTCAACATGAGCAACTCTCTTTCTTCTTTTTTAACTCAGATCGGCGCAAGCCTTAACAGTGACAACCATTGTGAAATTCCCGGTGGGGATATTGAACCCGCGGAAAATATGATTACACCGCTGACACAGTATGGTTTTCTCTCTATAGACGGCCCAGATACCGCAAAATTTTTACAGGGGCAAACCACTGCAGATATTACAAAGGTCACCGATCAACAAGGACAACCTAGTACTTTCTGCACCGTTAAAGGACGGGTAATCAGCAATTTTTATATCGCCAAAAACAAGCGAGAAAGCTATCTATTACGCATGCGTAAACCACTGGTGGAGGCTACCAAAAGTGTATTAACCAAATACATTGTATTCTCCAAAGCCGAACAAAAAAACGCCTGCGAGCAATATACCGCTATTGGCTTATATGGCAGCACAGCAAAAAATACAATTACAGCTTGTTTTGCAGCTTCACCCTCTTGTCGCAACGAAGTTATAAGCTGTGATGATACAGTTATTATTCAGCTTGATGAAGAAGGACTTTATTTTGAGTGCTGGCTACCTACCGAGCAATTAATAGCTCTTTGGCCAAAACTAAGTCACGGGCTCACGCTACAGGGCACACGCAGCTGGGATTTACTCTCTATCCGTCGAGGGCAGGCCGAAATAAGCACCGAAACGAGTGAAGTTTTTATTCCGCAAATGTTGAATTACCACACCACTGGCGCGGTAAGTTTTACTAAAGGCTGCTATACCGGACAAGAGGTCGTCGCCAGAATGCACTACAAAGGCAAACTGAAACGACGCTTATACCGCCTTGAATCTAACGATAATATTAACGCCGGAGACTCATTATTTAAAGCTGATAGCGAGCAAGGCATTGGCACCATTGTTAGCAGCATTAAGCGCGATGACGGCAACACAGAATCATTAGCCGTTATTAACATTAAAGATGCAGAAAATGTTGTTCTCTTAGCTCCAAACAGTAGCAAACCAGCTACACTATTAACTTTAGATGAAATAGCTTTAACTGAATCAAACTAACAATGTTTACACGGGTCATCAAGAAGGACATCAAGGCTACCAATGAGCGACATTATTTTCGACATCAAGAACACCATCATCGACGCTATAAGCAAAGATCAATTAGTGCTGCCAACACTGCCAGAAGTAGCTTTACAAGTTCGTGAGGCCGCAGCGGATGAAGATATCGATGTTGCCAAATTATCGACTGTAATCACCAATGACGCCGCACTAACTGCACGTATCATCAAGGTGGCTAACAGCCCTTTATTAAGGGCTAGCAGAGAGATTGAAAATCTAAAAATGGCAGTAAGCCGTTTAGGTATAAATTACACCGCCAACCTTGCAACAGGGCTTGCGATGGAACAAATGTTTCAAGCAACATCAGATATTGTTGATGAGAGGTTACGAGCAACTTGGGCGAGCAGTACTGAAGTAGCAGGCATTAGTCATGTACTGGCTAGGCACTACACCAAATTAAAACCAGACCAAGCAACACTGGCCGGTTTAGTACACAAAATAGGCGTACTGCCTATTCTTACCTTTGCTGAAGACCACAGAAAATTACTAAAAAACACCGCGATCCTAGATAAACTAATCGAGGCCGCTCACCCTGAAATTGGCAGAAAAATCCTTGAAGCCTGGGATTTTCCCGAATTACTTCGGCTCGTTCCGGAAGAGTATGTTCACTATGATCGACAAGTACCGAAAGCGGATTATGCTGATGTGGTCATGGTCGCGAACTTACAGAGCTACGTCGGCACCGATCACCCTCTAACACAAATGGATTGGAGTACTATCACTGCCTTCGATCGCCTAGGTCTATCACACGAAATCAATACACACGAAGCCGAAGACTTATCAGACGATATGGAAGCAGCTATGGCCCTACTACAATAGAAAGCCACAATAGAAAGTTGCTATAAAACCTACAATAGAAAGCTAAGAAATTACTGCAGAAAAACGAAATAACAACGATGTATTACATAATGACAAGAGTAGCCATTATGTAATACGCAAATGAGGTACTTTTTAGCCAATTAACGTCTGGTTATTCAGGCATTAAACCTAGCGGAATAATCGCTCCGCGGTGTTGGATAACAACGGAAGCTAAATTATGCCCAGATTCTGCAGCGGCTATCGGGTCTTTCCCTGACAGCCTAGCAGCAAGATAACCCGCATTAAAGGAATCACCCGCTGAGGTAGTATCAACAACATCAACCTTTCTAGATTGAACAACCATTTGACTGTCTCGTGTAGCAATCAAACAACCTTTCGCTCCCATTTTTAAACCAACTTCATCGACACCCCAAGATTGTAAGCGAGCAATAACAGCATCGGCATCGGTATCACCAAATAACATTTGCTCATCTTCAATGGTTGGTAATGCAATATCGGTCATTCGAAACATACGCTCGCAACTTTTCTTAGCAATATCTTCGCTAGCCCACAAACTTGGACGATAGTTGCCATCAAAAATAATTTGACCGCCTGAATCCCTATATTTAGATAATAAATCAAATAAACAATCCCGCGCAGTTTCGTTATATAAAGCTAACGTTATGCCCGAAAGATAAATAGATTGGTAATCTTTTAAGATGGTAAATAACGCAGTGGCATCAGCCTGATTATCAAACAACTCTCTGGCCGGTGAATTTTCTCTCCAATACAAGAAAGACCTCTCGCCATTGGTATCAGTTTGAATCATATACAAGCCAGGCACGCGACCTTTAGACATGCGAACCAGATCGCAACCAACGCCCTCTTTAACCCATTGCTCAATCATCCATGAGCTCATATTGTCATCACCTAAAGCGGTGACATAATCAACATCGACGCCACGTCGAGCAAGGTAAATAGCCGTATTTAACGTGTCACCACCATAAGATAGCGCCATAGCTTGAGCTGAACTATCTGAACCAGGACGGTGAGAAAGTTCAAGCATGCACTCACCAATTATTGCTACTTTACCTTGCATTATAAAAACCCAATGAACACTGAAAACGAACCATTAAATGATCCGAAAATATTATGTATATTTTCTCGTTAAAAATTAAGAGAAAAACAAACCGCCATTAATATCTAAATTCACACCCGTCAAAAATGATGCTTCGTCAGAGGCTAAATAGACAGCAGCATCCGCAGTTTCCTGTGGTAAACCTTCACGACGTAATGGAGTGCCCGCTGCAACATTAGTGCGCACCGCATCCTTGGTGAAAGTATCGTGGAAGGTAGTATTGATCATGCCAGGACAAAGAGAATTAACACGAATATTTTTAGGGCCTAACTCTTTTGCCATACCACGCGTGAAAGTCATTACCGCACCTTTAGACGCGGCATAAGCTGCAGCACCTGG
>CALBVI010000056.1 GCA_937969395.1 uncultured Spongiibacteraceae bacterium
CACTACCAAAAAACAACGTAGCCGGCCCACGCATAACTTCAATTTGCTCAGCCGTTGCCACTTCAGAAGCAACCGCGTGATCTGGACCTATACGAGATGCATCACTAACATCCAAACCATTTTGAGTTATAAGTACGCGAGGTCCGCTTAAACCACGGATAATAGGTGTGCTAGCAACATTGCCGTGAAAACTAGTATGAACGCCGACCAACCCCTCTAACGAATCACCTAATGTTGCCGCTTGCTGATTACGGAGCGCCTCTCCACTGAGAACAGAAATAGGCTGCGCCGACTCAATAGCTGATGCATGAATAGGTAGGCCTTTAACATCAACCTGTTCGATAACCGAACGCTGTAAAGTCACAACTAACGATGTTTTTTTATCATTAAGCGTGATGATTTGATGACTATATCCTTTGGCAGCAATATGAATTTCACTCGCAGTATTATCAATAACGAGACGGCCATTTTCATTAACGTACTGTTTTCTCACCGCACCCGTTACGTTTACAGATGCATTTGTTATCGCATTGCCATCGACATCAACAACCGTTACATCAAATGCATAGGCATTAGCTGTTAAGATAGCTATGCCTACGGCAAGAATTTTTCTACTCATTTCTACTCCAGAATTTCTGTTAAATACTCAATGGTCAGTCACTAACCTTCTTTCAATAAGCGGGTAAAGATTTAAATCAAATTAAAAGTTATGATGCATCATATCATTAATGGCATATGCAAAGTCAACCCATGAATCTAACTAATCCCTATAACAACGAACTAAATTCTAATAAGCCCTTATCACTATTTAAACTTAAGCAGCATAGCTATCACTAATTGCGGATTATTTCTGAATAATTAATAGACATAAAAAAAGCCGCTGATAAGCGGCTTTTTTTATGTCTGAATAAATTCTTACGGGGTCACTTCTATCGCCTCAGTAATCAATTCTGGTCCACGATAAATAAAACCACTATAAATTTGCACCAGCTCCGCACCTGCCTGTATTTTTTCAGCAGCATCTTCACCGGCCATAATACCACCTACCCCTATAATCGGTAACTTGCCATCCAGCGCCTTTGCTAAAGCACGAATAACGTCAGTTGAAGCCAGTGTTAATGGTGCACCGCTTAAACCACCCGCTTCTTGCCCATGAGTCAGGTGACTGACTTTATCTCGCTCTATAGTTGTATTAGTTGCTATCACACCGTCAATTTCTAATTTCACGAATACCGCTGCAACCTGTTCAATATCATCTTGCGCCATATCCGGTGCAATTTTGACCGCCATAGGAACATAGCGACCATGCTCTTCAGTTAAGCGTTTCTGCTCATTTTTTAATTGCGACAATAACTGCTCTAACGGCTCGCCAAACTGTAAGTCACGCAAGCCCGGTGTATTCGGTGACGATAAATTAACCGTTATGTAAGAAGCATGCGGATAAACTTTTCGCATACAGATCAAATAATCATCAACCGCTTTTTCTGCCGGCGTATCTTTATTTTTACCAATATTGATACCCAAAATACCGCGATACTTAGTATTGCGTACCTGCTCTACCAAGTGATCAACCCCGTAATTATTAAACCCCATACGATTAATAATCGCGCCCGCTGCTGGCAAGCGAAATAAACGCGGCTGCGGATTACCGTCCTGCGGTAAAGGCGTTACTGTGCCCACCTCAATAAAGCCAAACCCTAACGCTGCTAAGCCTTCAATATAATCAGCATTTTTATCTAAGCCTGCAGCTAAACCTACCCTATTCGGAAACTCAATACCCATAACAGTCACCGGTTTTGCCGATGTAGTTCGCGCAGCGACTAAACCACTTAAACCCAACTTTTCAAGCCATTTAATAGCTGCCAAAGATAAGTGATGTGAAGTTTCTGTGGGAAGCAAAAAAAGCAAACGCCGAATCAAGGAATACATATCGATCTCTAATAAATAACAAATCAAAAGAATAAAACGAATGGTGATTGGAATAATCAAACAACCGCTTACGAATAAAGTAACCGCCAACAATAGCGATCAAAAAACAATCAATCTCTTCCTCGAACACCCACTTGTTCAATAGACTTAAATTTGCCCGCGTCATCAAATTCAATTTTGAACGAGCCATCAATGCCGTGATGCAATACAAAAGGCTGGAGGATATTGGCGGGAAACCTTACCGTCCGACCATCGCGGCTACGGGTACCAACAATGGCCGAAGCGGTCTGATACTGCTTTAAATATTCGTCAGCAGAAATAAAAATATCAACAATTACATACATACAATAAAGATGGCTAAGGTTTGTTTTCTCGGAATGCTTGCTTAGAATGCCGTAGTTTAACCATTTTATACCGACTAGCGTTAACCTGTCTTATAATTTATCAAAACACTAATAAATTCCCTGTAAATCATAGCTTTCTGGAACTTCTTTGCTCTACAAGGTCAAAAGCCAGCGCATTTATTAATACATGGATAAATGATGTCGATTTTTGACGATTTAAATGAAGCAATAGGGATTGAAATTCTCTATGCTGCCCCCACGTTAAATGCGCGAAAAGCTAGATAGTTGTCATTACCAAAGAGCAAAATATACTATGGAAAACAGTAGTTCTATCACCAACCTTAAACGCTGGCTAGAAGACCAAATCGTTGGCCAACCTGTATTAGTCGAACGCTTGCTTATCGCGTTATTAGCCGATGGGCATTTATTAGTCGAAGGCGCTCCTGGACTCGCTAAAACTAAGGCGATTAAAACCTTAGCTGATGGCATTGAAGGTAACTTCCATCGTGTCCAATTTACTCCCGACCTCTTACCTGGTGACATTACCGGCACCGACGTTTACCGCCCCGAAGATGGCAGCTTTCAGTTTCAACCGGGCCCTATTTTCCACAACCTCGTACTGGCCGATGAAATTAACCGTGCCCCAGCGAAGGTACAGTCAGCCTTGTTAGAAGCGATGGCTGAGCGTCAAATCAGTGTTGGTAAAACAACCTATCCCCTGCCAGACCTGTTTTTAGTGATGGCAACCCAAAACCCTATCGAGCAAGAAGGTACTTACCCGCTACCTGAGGCACAACTCGACCGCTTTCTTATGCATGTAACTGTAGGTTACCCCGATGCTGCAGCTGAGCATAAAATCTTACAACTGGTTCGCAATGAAGCCTCAGCTGACCAAGCAGTGACATTACCTCAGATCGTTTCGGAAACTGAAATTTCCGACGCCCGCCAGCAAGCACTGGCGCTTTACACAGCACCTGCCGTTGAGGAATACATGGTGCAACTCATCATGGCTACTCGCCACCCTGAAAAATACAGTGAAGAACTCGCGTCTTGGATAGAGTTTGGCGCCAGTCCACGAGGCACTATTGCCCTTGATCGCTGTGCACGTGCCCATGCGTGGTTACAAGGTAGAGACTTTGTCAGCCCCGATGACGTACAAAGTATTGCTGCCGATGTATTGAGACACCGTCTAATTCTCACCTTTGAAGCTGAAGCCAGCGGTGTAAGCAG
>CALBVI010000057.1 GCA_937969395.1 uncultured Spongiibacteraceae bacterium
ATAAACGGCACAGCCATGATTTGACAGCGTTTGAAAACATGACCGTACCCTCTATTGCCACCCCCTGCTGGGAAACAGCTTTCAACAGTACAGTTCACTCTGGGGAATAATTTTATGCAACGGCGAAATTTTGGTAGCACAGGCATCGAGGTTAGTCCGATTGGTTTGGGCACAGTGAAGCTAGGACGTGATAAAGGTGTAAAATATCCTCAAGGTTTTACTATCCCCGATGACAAAGCCGCCAGCCAACTTATCAATACTGCAAAAGACTTAGGCATTAATCTAATCGATACAGCGCCTGCTTACGGCAATAGTGAACAGCGTTTAGGTCCTTTGTTAAAAGGTCAGCGAAACGATTGGGTCATTTGCTCAAAAGTGGGAGAAGAATACAACGATGGTTTATCGAGTTTTGATTTTAGCGCCAAACATACCCGCTTCAGTATTGAGCGAAGCCTACAAAGATTACATACCGACTTTATCGATATCGTATTAGTACACTCTGACGGTGATGATAAAAAAGTTATTTGCGAAGAAGAAGTGCTTAACGAATTAGAAAAAATAAAACAAGAAGGATTGATTCGCGCCTACGGTGTTTCTACAAAAACATTGGAAGGTGGATTGTTAGCCGCAGAAAAAACAGACGCGGTAATGGCGACCTATAATTTACAATATCGTGACGAAGAACCGATTATTAATTACTGCAAAGACAATAACAAAGGCTTATTTATCAAGAAGGCCTTTGCCAGCGGCCACCTCTGTAACGACGGAGAAGATCCGGTACAGCAATCGATGGACTTCATTTTTTCACATCAAGGTGTCAGCAGCGTTATTGTTGGTACGATTAATCCAAAGCATTTACAACACAATGTTGCCGCGGTAACTCGTGCCATTAAAAACAACGATTAATTGAAAAAAACCCTACAAATAAAAAAGCATCGTCTCCGATGCCTTTTTTATAAACGTTCTTAAGATCTACATTAGCTTACTGACTCATCTGCCAACCCAAAGTAAAAGCTAAATCTGTCTGCAACTGCGGACCATCTAAATTTTGATAAACCGGCTTAACAATTTCAAACGCTAAGCGATTAGTTTTTGATCCAGGAATAATGTAATTCACCCCCACCGCAACATCAAAACGCTCACCGGCGCGCAAATCAGAATCAGCAGTAGCGATCATTGTCGCCATCATCGCACCTAACTCTGAATCATAGCCATCAATATTGCCCCACTTTTCAAAAGCACCGCGCAGCGACCAACTCAAATGATTAGCAAAAGGACGTGCATACCAAGCGGTGACCATTCCGCGATTACCCAAAGTGTAATCGTGATCATTTTCATCAAGGCGAATAGTAGCTTTGGCCTGAGCACCCCAAGAATAAGACGCTTCTGTAACCGTATAAGTAATGCCCGGAATAATGTCGTAAGTGCCAGAACCTAATTGCATTGGCGAAGGCAATTGCACATCCTCGCCACTGCTCATTGCCGTAACATCTTCTTCATCAATTGAGCCCGTAGGAAAGCTCATTGAGAAGTTAGCAATCAAATTACTTTTTTCAGTGTGATCAAGGCGATATAAAAATCCCGCCTTAACATCACCAATACCATCCGAGGCAGTGGTGAACTCTGCACCCATACGTGTCACATGATCCATTTCAGTATCAATAAACGGCACCATTAACATCAGGGTTAAATCATCATTCGGCGCATACATACCGCCTAGCATATGCATCGACATGGTCATTTGCTCTGCCGCAATCATGTAGCCATATTCACCACTGGCGTCCACAATTTCCGCACTGCTAACATCATCTGTACCATCAAGATTACCGTCCATATCCATATTCATATAACGGTATGACAACATCCACTCACCGGCTTTGTGCGTGTGATCGCCCATCACGCCAATAGGGCCATGGCTATCGCCGCGGTGTGAAGTATCAGCCATCGCGACAGCACTAAAAATGCAACTCGTAACCAGTAGCATTGCAGATTTTTTTGACAACATATTAATGGACATAGATTTAACGAACATCGATTTAACGAACATAGATCCCCCTATAAATTTGAGGGCGATGATAACAAGAGCTAATGAAAAACTAGGTGTGACAAATTGACGCAGGTATACATAACAAGATGAAAATGACAGAAATGGAAAGACACAACTAAAGCTAAAGAGTGATCGTCACACAGCTTTTTAAATACAACAGAACCCGCGCGCTATCAAGTATTAAGCCGTGCTAGCCATTTTATTATTGATTTTTTTCTAGAACTTTATTAACAATTGCTGTGGTAGAACAATCATCAAAAAACGACAATGTCTGCACATTGCCACCATAACTTTCCACGATCTGCCAGCCAACAACACTTTCCTTTTCATAGTCACCGCCCTTAACGAGCACATCGGGCTTGAGCTGTTCTAGTAATTGCTCGGGGGTATCGCCATCGAAATACAGTACCCAATCAACTGCTTCTAAACCTGCCAGTACCGCCATGCGACGATCGACGGGATTAATCGGCCGGCCAGGGCCTTTCAGACGAACCACTGACTCGTCACTGTTAATACCGACAATTAGGCGGTCACCCAACTCACGGGCTTGCTCTAAATAACCGACATGACCAGCGTGAATAATGTCGAAGCAACCATTAGTAAAAACAATTTTCTCACCTTGAGTGCGCGCATCGGCTAACGCAATCTGTAATTGCTCTACCGTCATCACACCGCGTTCCGACCCTTGCTCGGCACTAATCGCACGACGCAGCTCTGGTGCGCTGATCGCTGCAGTCCCCAACTTAGCGACGACAATGCCCGCGGCCAAATTAGCCAGCGCCACCGCCTGCGGCATAGCCTCACCGG
>CALBVI010000058.1 GCA_937969395.1 uncultured Spongiibacteraceae bacterium
TCTTAACACACCGGTTTCATGCCGCTTAGGGGTAAAAATACCCACACCGTCGACAATATGCGCTTTGCCCTGCGACTTCATAATGATCTTTTCGCCTTTCTTCAGCACGCCGTGTTTCACCCGCACTAAAGAAACAACACCTAAATAATTATCAAACCAAGAATCAATAATCAGAGCCTGTAAATCTTGATTTAAATCGCCTTCAGGTGCAGGTACCAGTTCAACGAGCTGCTCCAACAATTCGTCAATACCTAAGCCAGATTTGGCGCTGACAGGGATAGCAGCAGAAGCATCTAAACCTATAATTTCTTCAATTTCTTTTTTCACCGTATCTGGATCCGCCTGCGGCAAATCCATTTTATTAAGTACCGGGATAACTTCTAAACCCTGTTCTATAGCGGTATAACAATTAGCCACCGATTGCGCTTCAACACCTTGAGCAGCATCAACAACTAATAAGGCACCCTCACAAGCAGCCAATGAGCGGGATACTTCATAAGTAAAATCAACATGCCCTGGCGTATCAATGAAATTTAATTGATAGATTTTATTATCTTTTGCCTTGTAATTAAGGGTAACGCTCTGAGCTTTGATGGTAATACCACGCTCACGCTCAATATCCATCGAGTCCAGCACTTGTGAATCCATTTCACGCGCACTAAGGCCGCCACACAGCTGAATAAACCGATCCGCAAGCGTAGACTTGCCGTGATCAATATGGGCAATAATGGAGAAATTTCGAATTAGATCTATATGACTCACGTAAAAAAATACCACCTAAAAAGCTCAAACCCACACACTGTGAAATCAGCAATATGAAATGAACATCAATACAAATGAGCGCGGGATTTTACAGTAAAGCACATACGGGTGCTATGTATTCAGGCCCTGATACTAAGTTTAAGCTGTTAATTCAAGGAAATAGACTAAACGAGTTGAATAACATCGCTTTTACTAGAATCACCAGAGTGAGAGTTACAAGAATCGTGGGCAATAATGACTGGCTGAAAACTTGGGTTATTTTGACTAGCAACCGAATGGTATTTAACACCTGCAATACCTATCAAGAAACCTAGCAAGGCGCCAATAAAAGCCGCCACATCACCTAGCCACCACTGCGACACCAGTAAAGCGCCAGCAAGCAATGCAAACAAAGGTAGCAAATAAACAATCAACGCACCTTGTACCAGTGACTTCTCAGGTATCGCAATATCGACCTCATCATTAAGCGCAAATGATTGACTATTTTGATCTGCGCTAAGCGCAACCCGAATATGATGGCTTTGTCCGCTAGCGGCTTTATTCATCAAACCATGCCCGCAACCCTTTTGGGCTGAACAACTATTGCATGTACTTTGGCGAATAGTCTCCACCCACAAACAATCAGCCTCTATAGCTACAACCCTACCCTGCTCTTTAATAGTAGAGTTAAGATCACGTAGCTCAGAGGGTTCTGCGTTCATAGGGGTAGATAGGGCTGTGTTCAGTGAGAATATGCTAAAAACTGATCAGTTCGAGGCTAGCAATAGTAACAGAAATTTAACCTGGGGTAATAAAAGCGATCGACTGCGCCACTTGCCTAGCAGTCTGCTGTGGTATTTCACCGACAACGGTAACCCTGTGAGGAGCGCCCTGTAGTATTAAAGGCCTTGAATAAGCGATGGTAGCGCCACGCTGACTATGCCCCTCAACAGTGACATTACCGGTTGCATCAGCTTCTAAAAAGACAGAAAAAACAGCTAAGCCATCAGTGAACGTCGCCATATCCTGCCCTGCAGCCTCATTATCAATCGTCGTTATCGCATAGCCATTGGGCAACCACTGCACTTTCCACGATCTAGCAACAGCTGTTTTAGTACCCTCATCATTAGCGACAGTTGGAGCTTGCGGAGTAACAACGCTATCACTTACTTTTATTCGATTAATATCTTCTTCAGAAAGAACTACATCGCCACCAATATTAATTTCAACGAACTGGAAGCGCTCCAACACTTTGTTATCACTGGACATTAAAGCAGACCTTAATAACAACCCAGTCTCTTTATCTAACGACAGGCGATGTGTCAGCCGATGTTTATCTTTCGGCTTTAAAACAAGATTTACCACTGACCTTCCCGCAACACGCCCCCAACCAGTCACAGACAAGTCATAATACTGAGCAATGCTTTCTAACGATGTCATTTCCCCCTGCTCTTGCTGCAAAAGAGAATGGCGTATTAAGCGCTGACTCGGATACAAGTAAGATAAACTTGCTCCACGACGAATCACCTCTCTAGGCTCGCCATCCATATATTCCAAGCGCTCGTAATCTTTGCCATCTACCAAAGCATGGGCGATGCGCAAAGACTGCAACTCATCACCTTGTTGATAACTAAAAACACCTTGATAATTTAACTCTTGAACGCCAGAGGTCATCTGTTTTAACAACGAAAAGATATCTTCTGCGGCATAGGTCGGAAACGATAAAAAAACCGATAGAAAAACAACACAGCTTTTTTTTATAGACATCAATTTTATCGACATTAACTTTATGAGCACCAATTTTATAACGACTAATATCAACAACTTACTCTTCAAATGAAACGACACGAGCGTAAGAAATGATACCTTGCCCATTATTCATAGACGCCTGCTCAGTGTGACGTAAAATATATTTATCCAACATTTGCTGAGCCGCTAAATCTGCTGCGGTTTGACTTGCCGCCAATGCGCCGGGAAGAACACCCTGCCCCGTTAAACTAACAGTACTAAGTGCACTACCGGTTGAAGACTGCGCGCCAATCTGTAGAGGATAAACCCGACTACTACTATTAACTGCACTCGCAACCACTGCTGGAGATGAACCACCAGGCGTCACCTCCGCTACTTGCTGTTGTACGCCAACTACTACAGCAAAAGCAACTGATGCCGCTACTGCAAACCCTGCTACAGGTTGCAACCACGCAGCTACACGACCTTTTGATTGACTGGCAATAACAGGCTCTTTAGCAATCGCCTCACTAACCCGCTGTGAAATATCCATATGACCGAAGCCAATGC
>CALBVI010000059.1 GCA_937969395.1 uncultured Spongiibacteraceae bacterium
TCCCTCTGAGCTATCTTTGAACTATAAAGATTTAATGCTTTTGGCAGTATTGCTTGAAGCCCAAATAGGGCGTCAAAGTGATATAAGGCCATAGGCTCTTGAATAAACTGTTATTAAGCCCTGCTAGCCTAGGTGTTAAATTTAAGGATTGAATATATGAATATGGCTGTTGAACACACTATGGCAAAGTTTTGGAAATGCGCACTACAAGTAAACCCTGCAAGTTATATAAAGTATCGAGGAAAAGATCAGGATTTTTCAGAAGATGACTATAATCAGAAATTATTAGAGGTTTGCCTTGAGGAATCAATAAAGGTTGTAGGAATAGCCGATCACGGGAATGTTGATTCAGTAGTAAAAATTAAAGAAGCTTTCAATGCACAAGGAGTCGTTGTATTTCCAGGCTTTGAAATCGCATCTAGTGAAAAAATACATTTGGTTTGTTTATATCCAGAAGACACAAGCATTCAAATGTTAAACAATTATTTATATGAGTTTGATATAGACACTTCTAATGGTACAGCCCCTTCAACGAAAAGTGCTGACTTTATTCTATCAACAGTTATAGATAAAGGTGGTTTTGTATACGCTGCACATTGCACAGATGATAGCGGAGTCTTAAAGCAAAAATTAAACAATATCTGGAAAAATAAAAATTTACATGCGGCGCAAATCCCCACGTCATTAGAGGCTCTCAAGGAGCAAGGCGACCAAGCAAATCACCAGATTCTTCTGAATAAAAACCCTGATTATAAGCGTGATAAAAAAATTGCGATTATAAATGCGAAAGATATAGAAGATCCTGAAACATTAAGAAGAGAAAATGCGACTTGTTTAGTAAAAATGTCAACACCCAGCTTTTTCTCGTTTAAGTTAGCATTTTCAGATTCAGAATCGCGTGTTCGCCTTAATTCTGATGTTAAAGAAAAATATTACTCTAGAGTAGAATCTGTTCGATTTGTTGGCGGATTTCTTGATGGAATTGATATCAAATATTCAGAGCATTTAAATGCTTTAATAGGCGGAAGAGGTACAGGTAAATCGACTTTAATTGAGTCAATTCGTTATGTTTTAGATATTGAACCAATTAGTAAAGAGACTAAAGCACAACACCTTAAAGTTATAAAACAGAATGTTGGCTCAGGCTTCGCTGAATTGATTATCAAATCAGCAGTAAAACATGGAAAGTTATATACAATATCAAGACGCTATGGCGAATCGCCGATAGTAAAAGATGACAGTGGGGCTGTATCTACTTTTTCTCCTCGAGATTTATTGCCTGATATTGAAATCTTCGGTCAAAATGAAATCCACGAGATAGCTAAAGAATCAAGTGAACAATTAAAAGTAGTAGAGCGGTTTCTAAACACAGATAAAATTGAGCAAGAATCTGGTATTTCAACTGTAAAAGAGTCGCTGGTGGTTACAAGAAATAATATTTCTGATTTAACATCTTGTGTCTCTAGCTTGGAATCTGATGTGGAAGACCTGAAGGCTCATGAAGAAGATGAAAATAGGTATAAGGAACTTGGAATAGACCAGCAATTAGAACTATTGCCAATAGTTGAATCGGAAAGGAGTACTTTCAATACGGTTTCAGAAAAAGTTGAAACATTAAAGGGAGCATTAAAAGAGTTCTCCGAATCTATTCCATGCAATGATTTTATCACAGATGATTCGATTAAGGACTTTCCCGATAAAGCAATATTTGAAAAGGCTAAAGAAGCCTTGGTTGAATTAAAAGGGAATATCGAAACATCTATTACAAAAATGGAACTGGATTCTGAAAGCTCACAGCAGAAGATAGAGTTACTTGATAAAGAGCTTCAAGTGAGCATAGAGAAACAAGAAGAATCCATAACTAAAGAATTTAAAAAGTTGGCTCCCGTTGAAGGTTTGACAGGGAAACAAATTGGTGAAGCATATCGCGATCTAATTAAAAATATCGAAAGGTTAAAGCCTAAACGCACGGAGCTTGTAACAGAACAGACTAAACTAGAAAAAGAAATAGCAATAAGACAGTCACTACTTGCTGATTTGTCAGAGAAAAAAACGAATAGAGCTACTGCTTTTGAAAAGGGCGTAAAGAAGTTAAATAGGAAATTAAAAGGCAATATCCGAGTTAACTACTCAGCAGAAAAAAATAGGCTTGGTTTAATAAAACTTATCGTTGGTTATCGTTTACAGGATGTTGGTGAAGGAAGACTTTCTTGGATGAAAACAGTAGAGGAGTTTTCTGCTCCTTTACTAGCCGAGATTATCAAGAAAGGACGGGATGCTTTATTAGCTAAAAACTGGGGAATGACCTCTACTACCGCGGATAGATTATCAAAAATCAGTAATAAACAAATAATGGAAATTGAAGAGTTTAAGATCGATGATTTGGTTAGCATTGAGTTGAATGTCTCAAGTGCTGAAGAGCCTCAATATAAAAAACTTGGTTCATTATCAACAGGCCAACAGTGTACTGCTTTATTACATATGCTCTTACTTGATAACCAAGATCCTTTACTTTTAGATCAACCTGAAGATAATCTCGACAACGCATTTATTGCAGAGAGAATTGTTACTCAAGTACGAGACGCCAAATTAACTAGGCAGTTTATCTTTGCAACTCATAATGCAAACATACCCGTTTTTGGTGATGCAGAATGGATTGGCGTTTTAGAATCAACCAATGAAAATGCAACGCTACCAATTCAGAATCAAGGTTCTATTGATCAGCCAAACATTCAAAATCTTGCAGCTAAAATTCTTGAGGGTGGTGAAGATGCATTTAATCGAAGAAAAGAAAAATATGGCTTTAAGTAAGGGCTAAATAACAAGTCGTTTAAAAGTAAAAAAACAGTTGGCTTTTGCTCTTTCGTCGCTAATTTTAGCCAACAATTTTTTGTCTCTTAACGACTCGTTAAATAGCCATCGAGATCGGAGTAATCCAAGTACGTGCTACTACCATTAAAGCAGATGATACTTCAGCGCGAGATAAGTTGTAAAAACTGTGCAGCGTAGGACTGCACAGTATAGGTGAGATAAAAGGAAGCGCCCCCCGATCGTTAATCGAGATTGAGTGATTCCAAATAAGTTTGTAGTTGCGCCATGCCTGCTCCCCAACCTTGACCATGTTCTGAGCGCGAAGCTTCAAACACTTCAAGTTCCGTGGCTGTTGGATTGCGAGGTTCCCAAAGAAAGGTAAGCTGGGTGATATTGTCTGAAACTTCCTCAAACAGTAGTGTCGCGAGCATATCTTTTGGCCAATTCGGATTGTGTGGCACAGGTAAAATATCGCCACCCTCATTCGAGAAGTATTGTAAAAAAACTAATTTTTCAGGCGAGACCACTTCTTCGTACTTGGTGTAAAGCCACATTTCATGGCCATTAGGCATTGTTATTTTATGCAGTGATGAACCGTCATTAGAAATATTCGCAGAGACAAAATCACACTTACAGCCCGGCATAGGAAACATCCAATTATTAAGATGTTTTACTTGAGTCCATGCATCAAAAACCAATTGTCTAGGGGCGTTAAATGTTCGGATAATTTCTGAGGGTATTACTTTTTCAAGAGATGTTTTTTTAGAGTCAGTTTCATTAGTGCTCATTGTCGCTTCCTTTGGCTTGAATTTGAGTTAGGTAAGTATCGAGTTGATCCATTGTGCTGCCCCAGTATTTTTCAAACTGGTGCATCCATTCTTGAATAGGGCGCAGTTCATCCGGTTGAATACTGTAAACCCGAAAACGTCCTTCTTTTCTTTCAGCAACAAGGCCAACTTGTTTTAACACGCTTAAGTGTTTAGATACCGTTGGCTGAGGCCATTCGACTAGCTCGGCCAGTTCGTTAACTGTCATTTCTTTAAGTACCAGTTTTTCAATCAGTACTCTGCGTTTGGGCTCGCCAATGGCGCTGAAAACGTCGTATGTAGTTTTGACTCTAGACATTCAGCTAATATATTCCAATATGGGAATATGTCAAGAGGTGATTTTCTAGTGTGTTTGGGAAGGTGGGTTTAGGAGGATTGGTTTATGGGCTTAATTTATAGGTTTAGTTTATAGCTTTAGTTGAAACGGGTACTGATATTTATATCGAGCGGTAGATATCAGTACCGAATTTGCAGTGTAGCAATCGCTTTATCAGCTTAGCGTGGCGCAGTCTTATTGTTGATTCTCCAGGTCACTATACCCGCAATGAATAACAGTAGGATTAGTGCTGACCATAGCGGATATTTTATGCTGTAAACCACAGGGATAAGTGCGGCGCGAGTTAATGCCTTAAGTGAGTCGTGGTCAGCGATAACATTAGCGATAGGTGGCGATATGCGGTAATAAAAATTAACAAAGGCCCGGCCGTAGTCTGTTGTTAATAGCTGCGAATCTCTAAATTGACGTAATAGTAGAACTTCGGATTCGAAATAACTGCCATAGGCCGCTGTAGCGAT
>CALBVI010000060.1 GCA_937969395.1 uncultured Spongiibacteraceae bacterium
AGGCGCTCACTCAAATTCCACAAGATTTGTATATTCCGCCAGATGCCTTAGAGGTGTTTTTAGAGGCGTTTGAAGGACCGTTAGATTTACTGCTTTATCTGATTAAGCGCCAGAATATTGATATTTTAGAAATTAACGTCGCCAATATTACTGCGCAATATATGCAGTATGTTTCTCTAATGGATGCGATGCATTTTGAGTTGGCTGCCGAGTACTTGTTGATGGCGGCAATGTTAGCGGAAATTAAATCGCGCATGTTACTGCCGCGTTCCAGTGAAGCTGAGGAGGATGAGGAAGATCCTCGCGCGCAATTAATTCGTCGTCTGCAAGAGTATGAGCGATTCAAAAAAGCAGCTGAAGATATCGAAGAAATCCCTCGTATGGGGCGTGATATTCATCAAGCGAGTGCCGAGCCGCCAGATTTTAAAACCGATCGCCCTGAGCCGGTTGTTGAAATGAAAGAGTTGTTAATGGCTCTTGGTGAAGTGTTTCGCCGTGCAGATATGTTTGAAAGTCACCATGTGGCAAAAGAGAAATTGTCGACAAGAGAGCGCATGTCACAAGTGTTAAGTCGCTTGTCGAGTGATCGATTTGTCCCCTTTGTTTCCCTTTTTACAGTTGAAGAAGGGCGCTTAGGCGTTGTTGTTACTTTTCTTGCGGTAATGGAATTAATTAAAGAGTCGTTAGTTGAAATTGTCCAGTCCGAACCCTTCGGCCCCATCCACGTAAAAGCCAGAGCATCATGAGTATTGATAACCAATTGTTACAGCGCATTCTTGAAGGTGCGTTGTTAGCTTCAGCAAAACCATTATCTGTGCAGCAAATGGCTGCGCTTTTTGAAGAAGACGATCGCCCCGCAAACGATGTTATTCGTGCGGCGCTGGAAGATATCCAGCAAAATACGCGCGACCGTGGTTTTGAGTTAAAAGAAATTGCCAGCGGTTATCGCTTTCAGGTTGTGCAGGATGTTGCGCTGTGGGTATCGCGTATGTGGGATGAAAAACCACAAAAATATTCGCGAGCATTATTGGAAACCTTATCCTTAATTGCTTATCGCCAACCGATTACTCGGGGTGATATCGAGGATATTCGTGGCGTAGCGGTAAGTTCTAATATTGTTAAAACCTTGCTAGAGAGAGAGTGGGTTAGGGTAGTGGGCCACAAAGATGTGCCAGGTCGGCCGGCTATGTATGCGACTACACGTCAATTTCTAGATTATTTTAATTTAAAAAATCTTGATGAATTGCCTTCTCTTGCAGAGATTCGCGACCTTGATACCATGAATGAAGAGCTGGCTTTGGAAGGGGTTGATACACCCGATATCGCTGAAATTGATGGCGCTCCTGATTTGGTCGTTGTTGGCGATGATGTTAGTGGCGACGTTAGCGATATTGTTGATGAGTCTAGTGATGGCCTTGTTGCTGGGGTTGATGAAGGTGTAGCAGATACTGATATGCCAGAAGAGACTGGTAGCGATGTAGATGACGACGCAGCATCGATGGCTTTTGATTTGGCAATGGTCACCGGTGGTGATGAGGCTGAGTTGGCGATTGTAGATGTTGATGAGTCTACCAAACTTAATTCAGATGAAACGGCTGCAGATCAAGCTGACTTAGATGAAGCTGATCCAGACCAAGACGATATTACTGCATAAATAGTATTTATAGGCTCATCTAATTGAGCCTTTCATTCCTTAATTTTAGTGCCCCTATATGACTGATTCTCCTGCTGGTGAAAAATTACAAAAGCTACTTGCGCAAGTGGGTATTGGTTCGCGTCGCGAAATGGAGAAAGTGATTGCCGCTGGCCGAGTAACGGTTAATGGTAAAACGGCCAAATTAGGTGATCGTGTTTTTACCCGCGACAAAGTGACATTGGATGGTAGGTCAGTGACGCTTAATGAAAGCGATACTGGCACTCGTGTGCTGATCTATAACAAGCCAGAAGGTGAGATCTGTTCTCGCAAAGACCCCGAAGGTCGTCGCACTGTTTTTGAGCGCTTGCCGCGAATTAGCAATGGTCGCTGGATAGCGATTGGTCGGTTAGATTTTAATACCAGTGGTTTGATGTTGTTTACCACTGATGGTGAGCTCGCTAATAAGTTAATGCATCCATCATCGAATATTGATCGTGAGTATTTGTGCCGCGTATTGGGCCGTACTGATGAGGCGATGTTTGAACGCCTGCGTGAAGGTGTGATGCTGGATGATGGTGTCGCTAAGTTTACCGATATCGTTGATGGCGGTGGTGAAGGTGCAAACCATTGGTACTATGTTGCTTTGCTGGAAGGCCGCAATCGCGAAGTTAGACGTCTCTGGGAATCGCAGGACGTACAGGTGAGTCGCTTGAAGCGTGTACGTTTTGGTAGTGTTTTCTTGCCGTCAAAGTTACGCCAGGGTCAGTGGGAAGAAATGAATTCCAAGGAAATGACTGAGCTGTATAAAATGGTTGCTCTCGATGCGCCTGTTCCCGCAAAACTTGAACCTAAAGAGGTTCAAAGTTTAGAGCGCCAGCAGCGTAAAAATCGTGGTATCCGTCGTTCGACACGTTCTAAGCGCGGCTCTTAACGGTTATATTTTCCGTTGCAATTATTTAACGTTTCTATTTGAGTGTTTTGCCTAAAGCTTTTGAAAGTGTAGCCATTACTTAAGTGTGTGATGGCTTTACTTAATAAGCATATCTTCAGGTTCTAGCTTTAATGTTTTGGCGCATACCATACGGTTGCGACCTTGATGCTTGGCTTTATAAAGTGCTTTATCCGCTCGCTGAAAAAGTCGTGACATGCTGTCATCGGTGAGCAGTGATGCTGCGCCGACGCTAACCGTTATTTTTAGTGTTGAGTCTTCAATACTAATTTTTAATGCTTCGACAGATTTTCGTATGCGCTCTCCGACGACGACGGAGCCTTCATTGTCAGTGTTATTTAAAATAATAACGAACTCCTCGCCACCGTAACGATAGGCTCGATAAGCTGCGTCAGAATCTCGATAACAAGTATTAATCTGTTTAGCCACTTGCTTTAAAACTTCATCGCCTGCGGCATGGCCATAGTTGTCATTAACGTGTTTGAAATTATCAATATCGACAACCACTA
>CALBVI010000061.1 GCA_937969395.1 uncultured Spongiibacteraceae bacterium
GTACCGTCTCTGGTTCAGGCAATGTTGCAATTTACTGCACTCAAAAAATTAATCATTTAGGTGGCAAAGTTGTAACGTTATCTGACTCATCTGGTTTTATATATGATCCCGATGGTATTGATGCAGATAAGCTCGCCTATATCATTAATCTAAAAACGGTAAAACGTGGCCGCATATCAGAATATGCCGATCATTATAATTGCGAGTTCTTTCCGAACAAACGCCCCTGGGGTGTAAAATGCGATTTAGCTTTCCCTTGCGCAACGCAAAACGAGCTCGATCTCGATGATGCCAAAGCACTCATCGCTAATGGCTGTATCGGTGTATCTGAAGGCGCTAACATGCCGACGACCGTCGAGGCGATTCACGAACTACAGAGAAACAAACTCCTCTACGGCCCAGGTAAGGCTGCAAATGCGGGTGGCGTTGCTATATCAGGCTTAGAGATGACGCAAAACAGTATGCGCATGGCATGGACGGAGGAAGATCTGGAAGATCGGCTACGCAACATTATGATTGGCATCCATAAACAGTGCGCCAAACACGGAGAAGAAGACGGTTATATGAACTACGTAAAAGGGGCCAATATTGCTGGTTTTATTAAAGTAGCCGATGCCATGCTTGCTTACGGCGCAGTGTAAAAACCCTCTTCCAACTGATATAAAAAAGGGGCTTTAGCAGCCCCTTTTTTGTTAGATTTTTACATCATTCTTTCGCATTCGCAATTAGCCCATTGGTGATAGGGTTATCTCTACTCGGCGATTTTGTGCACGTCCTGCAGGTGTTGCATTATCAGCTAGCGGATAACGCGGGCCATAACCTGTTACCCGAAGGCGGCTTTGCACAATACCTTGATCTAATAGGTATGAAGCAACACTATTTGCCCGCTGCTCAGATAATGTCTGATTTAATTGAAAGCTACCGGTCGAATCAGTAAAACCATTTACATTCACTAATGTTTGCTTATATTCAACTAACACCTTGGTAACGCTATCTAACACAGGCAAAAAGCTATTTTGCAAATTCGACTGATTCGAATCGAACGTAATATTACCTGGCATTACCAAAATAATATTATCGCCATCTCGACGAATACTAACACCGGTACTTTCCAGATCATGGCGTAACAAGGCTTCTTGTCTATCCATATAATTACCAGCTCCACCACCAATAGCCCCGCCAGCCAAAGCACCCGTCAAGATACCTTTATTCCTATCTCCTTTACTCGCTGTTGCAGCACCTATAACAGCACCCGCAATAGCGCCAACCGCAGCACCGGTTGTTGTATTAGCTGTTTTTTTCTCTCCCGTATAAGGGTCATATGTGACACAAGCTGAAATAAACAGACTAGATACCACAACAATCGAACCAACAAAACGACTTATAAACACTACAACTTCTCCTCAACATTTTGACTAACTTTTAACTAAGCTGCTTACAATATACTAAACCAAGATTCTAAACTGCTAGCACAACCACAAACCCAACAATAACTATGACGCAAACTTAAGCTTATAAGTTTCATTTGCCAATAAATTTTCAAAGATTTTACATTGTACCAACGCATTAAGCTTTATCATTAACACTTAATTTTTCATCATTCTGTTTAAATTGACTCATTTTAGGATTTCATTCATAGTCCGCGGAATAACCTGATCATTTTAACAGCAGCCCTAAAGTTAAACATACTTTAAAATTTTAATAAGACGAGGAAACATTCATGGACAGTCAAACAATAGAAAATCTTTTAAATCAGGCTCCCGCTCTACTCATAGAATACGGGATGCAACTATTACTTGCCCTAGTCATTCTTTTTGTTGGTAAATGGATTGCCAAAGCTGTTTCGAATGCTGTTGTTAATCTTATGAACAAACGAAATATAGACGCCACTGTTAGCAAATTTACCGGCAGTCTTTGTTATGCAGCGCTATTCATCATTTTCATTATTGCAGCCTTAGGTCAACTAGGGATTGAAACTGCATCATTCGTCGCTATTATCGGTGCAGCTGGTTTAGCCGTTGGTTTTGCTCTGCAAGGTTCACTATCTAACTTTGCCTCAGGTGTACTGTTGATTTTATTTCGTCCCATTCGCGCAGGTGATTTTGTCGAAGCTGCCGGCGAAGCTGGCGTGATTAATGAAGTTGGTATTTTTAGTACCATCATGAAATCAGGTGACAACAAAGTCATCATCATCCCTAACTCTAATATTATGGGTGGAAACATTACTAACTATTCAATGGAAGCGACTCGCAGAATCGATTTAATTGTTGGTATTGGCTACGACGCTGATATTCGCCACGCTAAAAAGGTTTTAGAAGAAATTGTTGATCAAGAATCACGTATTTTAAAAGACCCTGGCGTAACTATCGCTGTTGCTGAACTAGCTGATTCATCAGTGAACTTTGTGGTTAGACCTTGGGTTAATTCTGCTGATTACTGGGGCACTAAATTTGACCTACTAGAAACTATCAAATTGCGATTTGATCAGGAAAATATTTCTATTCCTTTTCCACAAATGGATGTTCATGTACAGTCGCAGGAATCATAATACGATTCAATTGCAGGGCTAACCCCCTGCAATTATTTAATACAGTATCAACCAAGGAAATATCAAGGAACTTTAATGAGTAAAAAACTATCTTTAATCACTTCTTGCGCAGCACTAACATTGGCAAGCATGCCATTATTAGCACAGGAAGAAGATAACAAACTATGGTCTGGTGAAATTGAATTTGGTTATTCTGATACTTCAGGTAATACCGAAGAGTCATCTACCAAGTCTCGTATCGATACCAACCGTGAAACTGAGACCTGGCTTTACAATATTCATTTTGACTCTCTAAATTCAGAGACAAATGACGAACGTACTGCTGAGAAATACTTTGTTAGCAACCGTCTAGGTCGTGAATATTCAGACACAGACTTTATATTTGCTTACGCTTCTTATGAAGACGACCACTTTAGCGGTTACGATTCACAAGTAACAGCTGCGCTGGGTTGGGGCAAACGATTATTAGACAACGAACAGAAACAGTGGGACATAGAAGTTGGTCCCGGTTATCGTATTAATAAAATCGAAGATGAAACAACCGGCGAAGATACTGAAGAAGCCATTTTGCGCCTTTATACCAAGTATAACTGGGCATTTACTGAAACAGCCGCTTTTACCCAAACATTAAATGTAGAGGCAGGCAGTGACAACACTATCACTAAATCTGAAACTGCACTTAAGCTGCAAATCATTGGCGCTTTAGCGCTGAAATTATCGTATTCGATTAAATATACTGACGAAGTACCTACCGATACTGAACATGCAGATACGCAAACGGCTGTTACTGTTAGTTATAACTTTTAATTTATAAGATTAAGTACTACTCTAATCAGCGATCACAGGCCGCACTAAAAAACGTGATCGCTGATAACTTCCTTTTCGATTGAATTAACCTACCACTCAATAAAACCTTAAATAAAATATAGCTCCAACCCTTTTCTTAGCCTTCATTTCACTAGGAATAATCAATTGTCACTGATCGCATAAACAAAGTTAAAAATGAAAGATACTGACACGTTAAAAAAGATGTAAGCCCACAGTTCTGTATGTACAGTAAAATGTATGGGGATTCAAAAGTGGTTAAACCTCTACCAATTTGATAACACTCTTAGTCGGTAGTAAACCACCTAGAAATAAATAACGATAAACTTATCAATCGACTCACTATACGAATCAGTTATATCCTGCAAAACACTCGAATTCGTAAAAAGCTATTGAGGCGTGTTATCGTTCTGACTATTAAACCACTCTAAAAATATACACCACCTACAACCCTTAGTTTTTGGGCAGTGTATATTCAATCAGTCAGTAAAACTATATACATGTGTCTCCTCAATGGTTGGCGTCGTAATAACAATACTAAATGTTCCTACATCAGACACACCATCCGAAGCAATCTGAATATTAAATTCACTCGCGCCACCATCCCCACAATCAACAATATCCTCCACACTAGATGTCAACAGCTCACCATTGTCGGTGGAAATACTAATAGTGGTTCCTGCAGGTAAAGTCCCGCCATTTTCATCACTAATAGTGACAAATGCATCTATAGGAT